>JAUYOQ010000324.1 GCA_030697975.1 Nitrosopumilaceae archaeon
TAATTAAAAAATGGACATCAAAGTCATCTACCATAGGCAAAAAAATTACCGTTGATACTTCTGAATCCAAAATAACAGGAAAAGCAATCAGAATCGATAATGATGGTGCGCTTGTAATATCAAAAAACGGTTCAGAACACAGGCTTCTAGTTGGAGATGTAAATTACCTTAGAATAAGATAGCCTAACGCCTTCGCTTTTTAGATGATTTTTTCTTTTTTGGTTTTTTTGTGCGTTTTCTTTTTGGTTTCTTTTTTGCTTTCTTTTGTAATCTAGCGCGAGTTTTTTTCAAAAATGCCAGCTTGTGTTCAAGTACTGATGAAAGAAATGCCTCTAATTCCTTGACATACTCTTCATAGGAAGAAACAATCTCAGTTTTTTTCTCATTTACATGTGTAAGGTATTCATTTGTTCGTAAAATATTGGTGGCGTTTATCAGCTCAGGCATTGGTTGCGTGGACTGGTTTATTATCGCAAGTTCCTGATGCAGATGCTCGATTTTCTGTTTTATCTGTGCAAGTTTGTTTTCAGAAGACAATCAATCCAAATTAAAATCAGTTTATTAATTATCTTTCCTAATTTCTATGCCGTAATTCCTGTACTATGATCCCATGTTGCATAGTATCTTGGAGTTATCTCAAGGATTACAGAAAATCCGTTTTTTACACCATCCATTAGGAACTTGGCAATTTGATTATCAAGGCTGCCAGTATATTTTATCATAATTTTTGATGCAATAGGTGTGTTGTGCTCAATGTTTTCAGAGATTTTTGTAGTTCCCTTTCCCCTTACACCCTTGTATGGAATTTTTTCATCATCAATGCAAAAATAGACAGCGTTATTGTTTTTGATGTTTTTTACCTTGCTTGATGATTTGCTTGTTTCAACGTACAGTTTACCATTTTCATAATAGTACCAGACAGGATGTACGTTTGGCTCACCTTTTGTGTCAATTGTCCCCAAAAGAAGGTTTAGTTTGCTTTTTGAGAGAAATTCTTCTACTTGCTTTTCTGTCAAGGCATTACCAAAGCCAGGACTTGCATGTACAATCTTCATCACTCAAATTAGAAAATTCTGATAAATATTAGTTGTTGCTATATCATTTCTGGATTAGATTTATCTAAACCATTCAAAACTTTTGATATAATGTTTAGAATCTCTGTTCTATTTGTTTTCTTTGCAGCATTATCATTTATGATGCCATTTTCTGCATATGGTCAAGACAAGGAACAAGCCGAAGCCTTGTTTAAGACTGCAACTGAGCACTTTGCAAAAGGCGACTACAAGCAAGCAATTGAGCTATTTGATGACATACTTGAATTGTTTCCAGATCATGATCAAACCCTCAAAATGAAGGCTGTTGCAGAAAGCAATCTTGACTATCATGAAAGTTCGCTGATTAATTTCTACACAGTATTGCAGAAAAACCCAAATGATATCATGGCACTTACTGGTTTAGGTGTTGGTTTTGGAAATTTTGCTGAATACCATGAGGCAAAAAAGTACTTTGATAAGGCATTTGAGCTGGCGCCAGACAATACAGTTGTTAAAAACTATAAAGAATATGCAGAAAAAGTAATTGCCAAATATCCTTACAAGCCAACAGAAAAACCAGAATCACTAGCTGCGCTAAAAAAAGTGCAGATACCACTATGGATAAAAAACAATGCTGGATGGTGGTCTGAAGGACAAATCAGTGATTCTGATTTTCTAAGCGGTATTGAGTATATGATAAAAGAAACGATAATTGTCATTACTGATCTTCCAAAGACCTCGGTTATAGCTAGCAATAGTGTTCCAGTATGGGTCAAAAACAATGCTGGATGGTGGTCTGAAGGACAAATTACTGAAGACGATTTTGTTAAAGGAATACAGTATCTTGTAGAAAATGGCATGATATCTGTCAAGGCTGGAGGCGTACAGATGTCAGAACAGGAAAGAGAGGCGGATCTTCAGGCATTTAAAATGTATGTAAAAAAGGTAGCAACTACAGTTGAAAAAGAAAAAAGATACATCGAGTTTCCAAATCCAAGCTTTGATGTAATCAAAAAATTTTTGCGAGACTCTGAACAATGGAACTTTGCTCAACAAATTACGTCAGGCAATGAAAATTTTGTAAACCCAACATACCAGATAGTAGATGGGGTTTATGTTATACAATACAAAATTTTTGTAAATAGCCAAC
>JAUYOQ010000342.1 GCA_030697975.1 Nitrosopumilaceae archaeon
GATGTCCATAACAAATTCCTAAAATGGGCAACTTCATTTCAAATATCTTGTTTTCAGGTATGGGTGCTCCAGAATTGTATACGCTTGCAGGACCACCAGAAAATATGATTCCCTTTGGATTGAGCTTTACTAATTCCTCAACTGTAATATTAAATGGAACAAGCTCAGCAAAAACTGAAAACTCACGGATTCTTCGGCAAATCAGGTGGCTGTACTGGGATCCAAAATCCAAAACAACGATTTTGTCCATAAAATCACTTGCTTAAATTATCAATCATCTTTGATAAAGACCAAGCAGCAGTATTGATTATCTCATTTACTCTTTCTTTTTGACGATAGTTTTTGACTATTATCTCACGAAGCGTAGCACCATTTTTGTTTATGACACAGTCAATTACAGATTCTTTTTGGATGATGCCATTATCTGCATCTGCATGATCCTTTCTTTTCATCTCGCCGATTATTCTATCAAGAAAAAATGACTTGAACGGTGGGGTTTCCTCATTAAGACCTACGCCTTGTTCTAAAATTATTGAGACCTGGTCTGGGGTAACATAGGCATTTGCAATAAGTGTACCATCACCACTTTTTGTAATTGGGACGACAGATTCATCTTTTTTACTTGGTTCTAACATTGAAGCCTTGGTAAAGCTTGACTGTTTTATGATCGAATTTAAGATTGATAGATTTTTTTCAAGGAGTTCAATCTCATCTTTATACTGTTTTATTTTTTCAGAAATTTTTTGCTGTAACTCTAAAATTTCACGGATCTGCTCATCTGAAAACCTCATAATTGTTGTCAGATAGATACTGTATTAAAACGCATTCTACGAAACTATCTTGTTCAGATTCTTGTACTGAATCTTTTTGAATCCCTTTATGGGCTTTGAGGTTGTGTATAGTTCTGACTTTGTTTTTGTTGAAAGCCACTCTAAAAGTTTTTTTCCGCGCTTGAGTTTTTTTAGCTTGGTCTTTCTATCAACAACTTTAGCTTTTGAGTACTTGCCTATCCTTGGACCAAAGTCCATGCCAAACAAAATAATCTCTTTTGCACCAAAGTGATTTGCAAGAAACACAGATCTGTCACCATCAGTAAAACCACCAAAGTTGTGAATTCTTCCAAACTGTTTTGATTCTGTTGTACCAAAACAGTTTCGAAACTCTGAAACCAAATGTAGTTTATCTTGGTTGTCTCCGTGGGCATGAGCAATAACGATACATTTTCTTGCAGCCTTTCTTAGTGCATCTTTGTCTCCATCCAAGTCTGTTACAACTATCTCAGGCACAATCCTATTTTCAATTAATGCCTGCGTAGCACCATCTGCTACAATTTTTGTAGCACTGTATTTTTTCAAATATGGAATTGATGATAAAAGAGAAGGGCCAGCACCAATCACAAAAACGGTTTTTTTGTTAATCAACTCTTTTAATTTTTTTGTAGAAGATTTTTTTAAAATTGCGTTTAATTTTTCGGCAGACTCGATATCGCTTTTCTTATCATAACCAAACTCGTGTAATATTTTGGCGTATTTTTGTTCCCAACCTGAAATTGTCATATGACTCAAATTGGCAGTCTTTATCATAAATGATGTGAATAAGCTAGGATCTGTACCTGTCGGAAATTCAAACCCAGTAAGAATAATGGGAATCATAAATACTAGTCCAGAATCATTTTACAAAAAATCGATTGCAAGCGGAAGACAACTTGCATCTGTTGCAAAGCAGATGGATGAACAAGGCGCAGACTTTGTTGATGTTGGCGGAATGTCAACTGCTCCATATCTTTCAACTATGGTTTCAGAAAAGATAGAATCAAAACGCGTAACTGATGCAATAAAAATAATTAAAAAGGTCTCAAATCTGCCAATCTCTGTAGATACATGCCGTGCAACCGTTGCAAAGGAGGCACTAAAAGAGGGTGCAGAGATACTAAATGATATTTCCGGATTAAAATACGATAAAGCCATGCTTGATATTGTATCGAGATATCAACCATCACTTGTCTTGTGCGCACACAGCAAAAAACCAGTGCAAGGAAATAACATAGCAAAAACAAAAGATCTACTAAGGGAGAGCCTTGCACTTGCAAAATCAGCAGGCGTTTCTACAAAAAATATTGTACTAGATCCGGCAATTGGATTTTTTAGAAGATCAGGAAATGGTCCATTTTTTACAAAAATAAATTCTGACTGGGTTGAGCGCGATCTTTTGATCTTGCAAAACCTGCGCATGTTAAAATCAGTCCAGCCACTACTTGTCTCTGTTTCAAACAAGTCGTTTATTGGAAAACTTTTGAAAAAAGAAGATCCATCTGATCGATTGTTTGGCTCGCTTGCCGCAGAAGTAATTGCTGTTCTAAACGGTGCAGATATTATTCGAACGCACAATGTAAAAGAGACAAAGCAGGCAGTTTTTCTTGCACAAAAATTCCTGCGCAAATCCAAGAAAGGCTTATAACAGTTCTGCCTTCTAATGTAGGGGGTTTCATTTGGATATAAGAGAAGGACTGACCTTTGACGATGTTCTCCTAGTTCCCAAATATTCTAACATTACAAGCAGATCCCAGACCAGTCTTGCAACAAAGATGTCGCGAAACATTTCACTTAACATTCCTCTTGTTAGCGCAAACATGGATACCGTAACAGAATCTGCCATGGCAGTTGTAATGGCTCGCGAAGGCGGAATTGGGATAATTCATCGATTTCTTACAATAAAAGAAGAGGTAAACGAAGTCTTAAAGACAAAACGATCAGGAAGTGTAATGATCGAAAAACCATATGTCATAGGACCAGACCAAACAGTAAGCGAAGCAATCGAATACATGCAAGAAAAGGGAGTATCTGGCCTTTTAGTAGCAAACGGCGAATTAAGGCTTGCAGGAATACTGACATCACGAGATGTACAGTTTGCAGACTCGTCTCATCTTGTAAAAGACGTCATGACAAAGGACGTGATAACTGCAAAGCCGGGAATCAGTCTTGATGATGCAAAAGATATTTTACAAAAACACAGAATAGAAAAACTCCCGCTAGTTGATGAAAAACAAGTTATCAAAGGGCTGATAACAAGTAAAGACATCATAGAACGAGAAAACTTTCCGTCTGCATCAAAGGACAAAAAGGGAAGACCCCTTGTTGGCGCAGCAGTTGGAGTGAAGGGCGACTTTATGGAAAGAGCCGAGGCACTTATGGAAGCAGAAGCTGACATTATTGTTGTAGATATTGCACATGGACACAGCGAAAATGCACTAAGTACTGTTCGCCATCTAAAGAAGGCATTTCCAAACTGCGAGCTGCTTGCAGGAAATGTAGCTACTGCAAAAGGAGCAGAGGATCTCATAAAGGCAGGAGTTGATGCAATAAAGGTAGGAGTAGGCTCTGGCTCAATCTGCATTACCCGTGTTGTTACAGGCTCTGGTGTTCCGCAACTAACTGCTGTTATGGATTGTGCAAAGGTTGGAAAAGAATATGATATACCAATAATTTCAGATGGTGGCACAAGAACGTCAGGTGACGTGACAAAGGCACTGGCAGCAGGAGCATCGTCTGTGATGATTGGAAGCCTCCTTGGAGGAACAGATGAAAGTCCAGGCTCTACAATAATGAAAAACGGCAAGAGATTCAAAATATACCGTGGCATGGCATCACTTACTGCCTCTTTAGGCAGAAAATCAAAAGAGTCTGGTTTTGTCTCACTTGATGATGATCTTAACGACTATGTGGCAGAAGGAGTAGAGGCAATGGTTCCATACAAGGGAAGTGTTACCGATATCATAAAACAGCTAACAGGTGGAATACGCTCAGGTCTTAGCTATTGTGGAGCTCATAACATACAACAAATGCAGGAAAATGCAGAGTTTATCAAAATGTCTCCTGCAGGTTTTGTTGAAAGCCAACCACATGATGTTTCTTTGATGTAGTTAGTTTTTTATCTGTCAAAACAAAAGATTTTTTGTGTTTACAAAAAGGACCGTAATTGGAATAGGTGCAGGTATTGTAATTTCGGCAATAGGTGTAGTTGCCCTTATCACATCATTTGGAATTCAAAGCATCAATGTTGATGAAACAGTAGCAGTAGGAGACAATACAATATTTTCATTTAACGCACCACTTGGAGCAAAAGAAAGTCTAGTGATAACAGGAAATGCATTTGCAGTTACATTACAGAGTCCAGGCGATGGCAAACAGATTACAGAACAAGAATTCAAAAATGAATTGAATCTTGACTGGATAGTTTTAGAAGAGGGACAAAACCGACTTGAGATACAAAACAAAGGAGACTCAGAACTCAAACTACAGGGAACCTT
>JAUYOQ010000344.1 GCA_030697975.1 Nitrosopumilaceae archaeon
ATTGGCGAGGAAGAGTTAGCGATTCCTCCTGATCAGTTCTCACATGATTCGATTGTTGCAAACGAAGGCGATACTATCAAAATTCATTTCTACAATCTAGAGCCAGTTGAATCCCAAGAACGCCACACCTTTACAGTTAACGATCCTTCTTACAAAATCCATAAAGATATCAATGCTGGAGAAAGTGCACTTATTGAATTCAAAGCGACACAAAGCGGAATTTTTGATTACATTTGCACTTACCATCTTCCAACTATGCGTGGGCAGTTAGTAGTTTTAGAAGAATAAAAATACTTTATTGCCTCATATTTCCTATTTTTTACATAAATGGACTGTCAATTTTCTTAATTGATTTTCAAATTTGATATTATACGCCTCTATTATTATAGAAAATAAATGAACTAGTTTTGATCATCTTTGCTATTCAAAATAAAAAAAGATGCAAGAAAAATCTCCGTAAAAGACATCATGACTGATGATGTTATCACAATTGAAGCATCAACACCTGCTAATGAAGCTGCCAAAATTATGGAGCAAAAAAGAATTGGATCTATAGTTATAGCAGAAAACGATACGCCTATAGGAATAGTAACAGACAGGGATTTTGCAATCAAGATTGTAGCTCATGCATATCCATTTCATACTCCAGTAAAACAGATCATGTCATCACCGCTTGTTGCAATAAATCCAGACGAATCGGTTTTGGCAATAGCAGATCTGATGTACACTAGAGGAATACGTAAACTTCCTGTAATTGATAATGACAAGGTAGTTGGAATTGTAACTGCCACTGATTTAGTGACCCAATTTGCAGTATGTACGGAAGATGATATTAGAAAAATGTATTATCATTCAATTGCAAGATTGTATGAACCATGTAGGCCTTATGCCTAACATTATTTGCAAAATTCTAGAGATTGATTGAATTTATCGCTCTCGTCTTTGCTTAATTTGTTGTATTCGCTGCCTGTTTTAAAACTCTCTAGTTCCTGACAGGTCATTTCGTTCCATAGCTTTTTGATATTTTCTGTTTCAGAAATCATTTGTGACAAAATTGATAACATACTAATACTAAAAATTAAGCCAACTACAACTACCAGAATAAGTGTTGGGTCTTTTAGGATTGTTTTCAATTTAAT
>JAUYOQ010000180.1 GCA_030697975.1 Nitrosopumilaceae archaeon
GCGTATTTTTATCAAAATCCTCAAAGGCTGTTGCAATGCCTAAGACAGTTACCCCTTCTTCTTGATACTTTTTGTAGAGGTTTATTGCTTCAGGAATTCCATAAAGAAAGCAGCCAGGACAATTTACCTGAAAAACTTCAACTAAAACAATACGATCCTTTTCTTTGTCAATGTTTGTAGGTATGCCTTGTACCCACTTTGAAACCTTCAAGTTTGGAGCCTTTTGTCCTACTATTGCCTGCATCATATGCCCTGACTGCATTTTACTTGTTTTAAAAAGATAGCGACTCATATCTGAAATTAGAGTAATATAGACGATTCAAAATATCAAAACAAAATGTCAGTTGTTCCACAGTCAAGACTAGATCTTTTATCTGAAATGGAAGAAAGATACGAAAATAAAGACGTAGAATATTTTATCAAACTTTTAGATCATAAAGACTATGTTATTCGAACAAGAGCAACCTGTATTTTGGTTGATATTGGTGGTGAGGACAAGGTTCCTTACATTGCCAAAGTGTTGAAAAATGATCCAAACGAGCTTGTACGACACGAAGCTGCATTTTCACTTGGGCAGATGTGCTATCGAAGTGGAATAATACCGCTTGAAGATGCAACACAAAACGATCCAAGCATGTTTGTAAGGCATGAAGCGGCAATTGCTTTAGGTGTAATAGGTTCACAAGATGCAAGAAAAACACTTGAAAAGGCACTAGACGATCCAGCAGAACCAGTACGAGATTCTGCAGTTGTAGCTCTTTCTAATTTACAATTCATGGAAAAGCTAAGCAAAAATGAAAAGTTTGCAAAGCTTACAGGTGGCTAAAGAGCTAACGCCTGTGTTCCTTGTGGTGTAGCTGAAAATTTGTATATTTTATCAATGTTAGAGTTCTCAAATATTTCTGCATCGTGTGTGATTATGATTAATTGCAGTGGGATTTTTGAATTTCCACTTGTAATATCTGATAGCTGAGAAAACACACTGACAAGTGATCTTCGTCGTTCTTCATCTAAATGAGTAGTTGGCTCATCTAAAATCATGAATTTAAGATTAGATGCGCCTAAAAGATGCGCCATGGCAAGCCTTAAGGCAATGGCAACGCCTACCTGTTCGCCACCACTAAGTGATTCAATTTCCAAGGCCTCGTTTTTCGAATAACATGTAATGGAAACCTCACGTGTTTTTTCTGATAGCAAAATTCTATGAATTTTTGTATTAAGTAGCATTAGATATTCAGATGCCTTTGATGAAATAGTGTTTAGTGCCCATGACCTAAGACTTGTTGCAACAGGTCCATCTCTATTGAAAATTTTTGTTTGAATTGTATCAAGCTCTTCAACATAGTCTCGTACTATTTTGAGCTCAAATATTGC
>JAUYOQ010000350.1 GCA_030697975.1 Nitrosopumilaceae archaeon
CATGTACAAAAAGATACACATCTTTTTGCTTGTCAATTTGTTCCATGTTTGCTAGTGTAAATCCAAACTAAATCAAGGTTTTGGATTTTCAGAAATAAAATTTTGTATAGGAATTTAGCAGCCACACCAGTAGTGGTTTTCTATAATTTCTGGAAGTTAATGAAAAGAAATGTGCTTTTATACTGATTTTGTAATAGTGTATTATGCAGACAAGGCATGACTTTAACAAGCCCGAATGTCCCGGCATGGATCTTGAAAAACTAGCTACTCACTCAAATGGGACCGTTTTTTACATATGTCGTAATTGTAGATATGCAGGAAAATCTGAATCATTTACAAAGCCTTTTCATGTTTCTGAAATACCACAACAGCTTCAACGATAACATTTTGTGCCTTTTCAAGAATGGAGATTATCTTGTCTAGGTCTTGGGCCTTTTTGGGATCCGCAGTCAGTTTTTGAGTTCTTGCCTGAGTTACGGCTTCTTCCAAATCAGAGATAGCATCAAGTGTTTTATCAAATGCTTTTGTCATTTACTAACTTGCTCTTGTGTGTATAAAACCTACATGTTTTTACATCATTTGTTATTCAAATCCAAATGAAAAAAATAGAGAAAGGATTTCCAAAAAGAATTAAATGAACTTGACAAAAACGCTTTTTGTGAAAATTGTAACTGTTGGAAGCAGAGTGTTTGTTACAAGTTTTCAACTTGCAGGAGTTCAAGGCAAAGTTGTTGACTCGCCAGAAAAAGCATATGATGAGATAAAACAGCTTACCACAGATCCTAGTGTAGGGTTGATTCTTGTAAGTGATGACATGTCAAACCCAATTACTGACAAATTGACTAGCCTAAGGACCGCAAAGTCTATTCCGTTGGTATTTTCCTTGCCTTCTCCAGGAGGCGAAAAAAGCGAAGTAGATTATAGAATGATGCTAAAGAAGATACTTGGAGTATAACTGAAAGCTCTATAATTTGCTTGAAAACTGGGTCTGTTATGAAGGCTGCATTTGTAAAGGGCACATCAAAGGTAACTGTAGAAGATATTGAAAAGCCAAAGCCAGGCAAAGGGGTAATAATGGTGCAAATGCATGCCTGTGGAATTTGTGGCTCTGATGTCGAAAAGGTTTTTGGAAAATACAGCCAGCCTTCAATGAAGCTAGGGCACGAACCATCAGGAGTTATCTCAGAAG
>JAUYOQ010000004.1 GCA_030697975.1 Nitrosopumilaceae archaeon
TTTGATTCATCGATTGTAGATTTTCCAGCAAGAGAAATTACAACGTCTGCTGCATAAATTATCTCATGTAAATTCTCTACAAATCCCAAATTTCGTATGTTTTTTGTAAAGTCATTTTTTAAAGACGGTCCGGTCACAATGACAAGCTCCACATCATCTTTTAATTTAGAAAATGCTTCTAGAGTCTTTTGTATTAGAAACTTTCCAGCATTGGTTCCTCCAATACTGACAACTATGGTTTTTTTAGTAAAAGAAAATTTTTCCTTCAAATCTTCCCTTGTATATCTTGTCGTTCTAACAATTGGCCCTACATATTTGATATTTTCTTTATCTTGACCATTTTCTGGCAAAATTATAACATCACATTTTTTCATAATTTTCCTCATAGATCTGTTCATTCTTTTTTCGATCAATGAACTAATCCCTCGTGTGAATCTAGTTTCTAAAATATCCGTAATCAACACTGTTGGTATCTTTTGTTCTTGTGCTATTGTTAATGATGCAAAATCCTCGTCACTAATCACTAATTCTGGTTTTTCATCTTTAATAATTTTAGATGAAATAAGTTTGCAGTCCTTGTAATAATTGTAGTATTTCCACAGCCATTTTAAAGGAGATTGTAATGAACCGTCTTGCACATTAAATTGTGATGGTGTATACACATTTTTAACATTGTAACCATATTTTTTGAAAAGATCAGCTGCTGATGCACCACTGACAAACAACGTTGAAATATTTTCTAAATGTTGAGCAATTGCAATATCTCTTGTTGCATGGCCAAGACCTATCGGACTTGAAAAAAAAGTAATTGCTGTCATAAAATCTATCTTGGCAAACTCCATTTTTAGCTTGTTCAAAATTTTTCTCAAAGTTTAAATGGTTTTTAACAAGGTAGCTTGCTGGGCTCATAGTCCAGTGGTTATGACGTCGCCCTTACACGGCGAAGATCCGGGGTTCAAATCCCCGTGGGCCCACTCTTGATTTTGGTAACACATTTAATTTCAACAATAGAAATGTTGAGAAATGACTGATCTTTCTGCAAATGATAAAATGATCATAGTTCAATATGCAATTGAAAAATATGAAAACGAGCAGACACTTTTAGAAAAGCTAAGCACAATTCTTTCAGAAAAAGATATCCAAAGAAGCCTAGATACACTGATTGGAACTCAGCGTGTGAGAAGAATAGGGACAGATGTTTTACAAAATAACACAAGTCATACCGACGTACCAGAACTTCCTGATGGTCTAAAACCAATAATTGAAAACTTGTAAAATCAGAATCCTCTAAGGCCCTTTGGTCTTACAATTTCTGGATGATCTTTCATCCACGAAATCTTTTCAAGTATGGCATTTTTATCGTGAGGAAAAGTTCCGCCGATCGTATAAGCATTTGAACCATGATTTGCTCTAAAAATAATTTCATCTTTCACATCTATTATGTTTATTATATCTTCAAGCTCTTCTAATGCTTCATTGTCAGAAACAGGTATAAACGGTTCTTTGAACTTTGTAAGAAATTCATCTTTTATGCCATTTTCTAAATAAAGTGTTAGTGCTCCAAC
>JAUYOQ010000005.1 GCA_030697975.1 Nitrosopumilaceae archaeon
TTACATAAATAAAATTAGTAAAACTCGCAAGAATCTTCTGGATTATGCATGAAAATAAGATGCACACCGCTAATACCTGTATTTTGTGCATAATTTTCTATATATTTTCTCTAAAACTATATATTTTTCTGCCGATCTATAAATCTAAATACGCGAGTATATATGTTGTGTAAGATTCTATATAGTTATGGAAAATAAAGAAACAGAAAAACAAACAGTAGCAGCACCTGAAGAAATAAAGCACGAAGAGCCAAAGAAAGAAGAACCAGCTAAAACAGAAAAATAAACTAGCACTTTTTTTCGCTTGACATTATTTTCAGGATTTGATTTTAACATCATTTCCTGAATTTAACCCCAAAGAAATCTGAGTCATTATTTTTAGTAATTTCAAAGACACTTTACATTTTACAAAACAATTTAAAATCTAAAAATTTAGAAAAAGTAGTAACAGCTAATTTTCATATGGTTTAAATCAATTATCAACTATCATAATACATGCGAAATGACTCGTGTAGAAAATGTGGAAACGAACTAGAAATAAATCAAAACTGCGAGTCTTGTAGTGAACCAATCGAGTTTGCTTGTCACATATGTGGTATCATTACAGAAAAACAAATTCACTTTGAATGCATAAACAAACAGGTACTTGTCATTTAAAGTTTAGAGAAAGCTTTGACTGTTTTACAATAATTGAAGAAGGTAAGTACTCACAGTGCTAGTATGAATTTCTGATGCTCAACAATTGAGTTAGAACTACTTAATACCAAGAAGCGCGTACTGCAATTAGAATGATTTTTTGGAACTTTGCCCAATTCAGAGCTATACAAACTCGAGTCTATCTGGGCTCAATTCTTGAATGATTATACATGCACCTGCGGTTGTGGTTGCCAGAATCCCTCTGATGAATATGTCTGCCACAATTGTAAGAACAGATTGTGTAAAAATAGGATAAGTGTAGTGATATAGCGATGATCTTGCACTTTTGCAACAAATCATGTCAAGGTATCTAGTTCATATTACCACGAAATGCAATAACAAGACATGTTTAGAGAAATAATTAAAAGACTACAGTGCAAAAAAGAAAGTACATCTAGTGATGTAAATGCATTCAAAGAATCGGATAGCAAGAAACCTGAAAAAGAATAGACAAAATTGCAGTAGAACTGCACAAACCCTTTTTGAATTTATTATAAGTGTTAATCCTAGTATCCTTTTCTTCTAAGCCAGTCTGATACAATCTTGCCTGCAAGTGCACTTGGTTCTGTGTCTTTATGGCGTGATTGTGTGCCAAGGCCACGGGCCTGTCTCTTTGATAACTTTAATGAAACATTCTGTTGTATTGCAAATGATCTTGTCTTTTTCATTATCTTTTTGTGGGATGATCTTGGATTGCGTGCCAAAACCTTGAGGTATCGTTTTTTTGTTGGGGAGTCAAGTGCGGATATTCTGTGTGCAATTTTAATTGCTTTAGAAACATCTGAAATAATTTGATACAGCTTTGTTGCATCATCCCTTGAGATTGTTTTTGGTACAAGCTCTTTTAGCTTGTCTGGCACACCTGCAAAGCCGTGGTATTTCTTGAATGTTGACATTGAAAGCCCAAGCGACTGGGCAGCTTTTGATTTTCCAATCTGTTCTGCTAAAAACGCACATGCTGCTGCCATATCCTTTACATTCATGTTTTTGCGGTGAATATTTTCAATAACAGAGGCTGCCTTGGCATCTGGAATTTCATATTCTGTTTTTTTAGTAAGGACCAGAGCAGGAATCTTTTTTGCATGTAGTCTTTTTAGTGCAGCTAACCTTCTCTGTCCTGACATCAAAAGGTACGAGTTTTTTCCTTCTTTTTGCACCATCGGTGGGTTTTGGAGTCCTTTATTTTTGATTGATTTTGCTAGCTCTGATATGCCTTCTCTGTCTAGCTTTCTTGCCTGAGCCTCCTTCCAGACTTTGATTTGTTTTATTGGAATTTCCTTCAAGCGGTAGGAAACCTTTGATGCATACCCTCTCCTAGTATGTCTTTTAGTGATTCGTTTAGTGTTCTTTTTCTTTGCCAACTACCCTGACTGTTTTTGCAATTTTATAAAAACGGTTTTGGTTGAATCAGGTTCGCTTGTATGTAATTAATAACTATGTAAACAAAAACCCAACTTTAGATTCAGATCAATCTTAAGTACTACTTTTTGTAATTATTGTTAATGATATTCATATCGCTAATTAAATTCCGAAAAAAGGCAAGGGATGTAGTTGAGGTAGGTAACACTGTAATGCAAAACTTGCCTGCAGGTGTAAAAATGATTGGAACCTATTGGACTCTTGGCAGATTTGATTCTGTGTGGATTTATGAGGCTCCAAGCGAGAAAGAGGCTATAAAACTTGGAATAAGTGTTGGCGATGTTGCACAAACTCAGACACTTGTAGCAGTTTCTCGCGATGAAGCGTTAAAGTTACTTTAATTTCCTTCAGTATTTTTTGTTTTTCTTATATTGCTGGTATTTTTGATAATAACAAATAATTTTCTAATGTTCACAAAGGCAAGACGTGAGCATACTAAAGTAAAATAAAGGTAAGAACCTAAAACAGTTTATGATTGTAAAAACAGGTGATAAAATTGTCCATCAACTTAACAACGGAGAAGGAATTCTTTATGAAGTCGTAGAAGATTTGATAAATCCTTTAAGAATTATAAAGACGCTTTCAAAAAATGAAGTTAATTCGTATAAATAACTAACACTAGAAAATATCTCAAAAAACCAATTTGTTAGACAGTAAAAAATCGTTATACTAGGTTGAAACTATTTTTCTACAAATACATCCAAAGAAAAAAAAATCTATAGGAGAGAAAGCACAGGCAATGCGTCCCATTGGTATACGTAAGTGTCTAAGACATCTGATGTTACCTTTTTGTGTTGCTCATGAAATTTCCTTACTTCGTCTTCTGAGCCATGAAAGATGGTTAAAGATGTTTTATTGTCATCGAAAGGACCAGACAGTATGAATTTTCCTTTTGAGTGCCATTCATCAATTATTTTACTAACTTCAGGTACTGTTCTCTCTAATTGTTGGTCATCTGTAGTTTCTTTTAGAACACTTACTATAGCCCACGATTTTTCGTTCTGAGTTACTGTTTGTTGTGACATGTTATTACTACCTCTCTTTAGCTAATAAAGATTGGCAACTTTATGCTTCTTGTTCTCATTCTATAGAATAAGAATGAAAGCAATTGATGTTTCCATAATATTTTGTTGGCATATGCTGGATCTAAAATTAAATCAAATTAGGTCGTAGTCTAATTGGATTTGAAGTTTTAAAATTTTAACTTGCCGTCAACTGCTCAAGCACTTTTTGGTGTTTCTCACAAAGCTTGCCAACCTCAAGCTGCGAGTACAAAAGATCACTTTGCCAGTGTGCATTATTCAATCTACACTCACGAGATTCACAAAAAGCATCACCTGTCAAATAGTAAAAAATCGTCTGAAGAAGATACCCTTCTGAAATTGCAGAAAAGCGCTTGTCATTATACTCTAGATATGTTCCCTGATACTTTTTCTTCATAGTCTCAACATTTACTCCCTGAACAACGTTTGAAATCAGCTCAAGATAATACCCTCGTGGCTTGGCAGGAGCTTCTATAATTCCTGTAGTGGAAATTATTGCTGGATTTGAGCAAATTACAGCCCTGCCATGATACCTATAGTCAGACTCATCATAGGTACATGTAAGCTTGTTTGTAAAAACAATATGCAATAAATCAAGTGCTGATTCATATTCTGAAACTAGATCACCAACAATTCTTTGAAACTCAAAGCCATCATACATTACAATGTTTTCTGTTTTTCTAGAATCAAAAAATGTTGCAATCTCAAACTCGATCTCTTCTCTAGTTGGAGAATGAGCCTCAAATGACTTTCTTGTGTTAAAAATTCTACATGATGCTAGCTTGTTTGCAGTCTGTTCATTTGCCAGACTAAAGATGTTTTTTCTTCTTTCAACAGGAACAGAAAACGTATTTTCAACAAACTTGCAAAGCTCATCTACTTTGAGCTCAGGAACTGCAGGCTCGTCATAGAGAAAAATCTTTGAAAGCTTCACTAAATAATTCTAAGACAAGTACGGTTATTTGCCTAACGCTTTTATTTTTGCAGCAGTAATCTCGGCTGCCTTTTTACCAGAGAATAGCATTGCGCCAAACGTAGGACCCATTCTTGCTAAACCATGAGTCTCAGTTACTGTCATGCCTGCTATTACTAGGCCAGGAAACACCTCGCCTGTCTTTTCAACTACAGCGTCCTCACCTTGGTCAACCCACATCGGATCCATTCCCTTCCATTCCACTAGCTTTCTGTCAACTAGTCGCTTTACTGCAACAGAGTCATGTCCTGATGCATCAATTACCATCTTTGCCTCAAGTGCTATTGGATCAACACATGTAATGTTTCGAGGTAAAGCAGAAACAGGCATCCAGTTTACAACAATTCCAGCAACCCTGCCATTTTTCAAAACCAAATCATCAAATTTTGTCAGATTCAAAAATTTTACACCTGCATCACATGCAGCTGCAATTAGCTTTGATGCCGCATGAGGGCCAGGAGTAATGTACAATCCCTCTGAGGCCTTTTTGTATGGTATGCCAAGCTCATCCCATATTTTCTGGGCTGGCTCTCTTACAGTAACAGGATTCATCATATAGCCACCAAGCCAGTATCCGCCTCCAAGGTAGTTGTTTTGCTCTATAATCAATACCCTAAATCCCATGAGTGCAAGCTCGCGTCCTGCAGTAAGACCAGATGGCCCTGCACCAATTATAATGACATCAGAGTCTGCCCTGTCAATTAAAACAGAATTAAACTCGTTTGCAATTGCCCGTGTTATCTCTACTTCGCTGACATTAGTAAAGATCTTTTTTTGTTTTTCTGCCCTGACAGCCTCTTGCATGGCATGAATCAGATTTAAAACCCATTAATAGTTTGCCATGATTTTTACAATTTACAAAAATGTTGATTAATGGTTGTATAATCTCAGAAATATAGTTGACAAAGATTACAACATTTGACGGCGCAGGATTTTGGAAAAATGCATTTGCACATCAAAGAGGAAAGCTGCTCAAAATGGTAAAAGTCCCTGATGAGCAAATCAAAATTCTTGCAAACAAAAAATACGCAGAGCTTCCAGCTCCCCTGCGTTATGAAATTGAAACAAGTGGAATAAACAAAAAAGATCTAGTATAGTTAGGTTGTACTAACGTATCTTCATTCTAGTTTTCTAGAATGAGTAGTGTTGTTAGGCAAGAATCACCAACAAATATGCAAATTATGACAAGAATTCCTTATATCAAAAATTTATATCCAAAATCAAGGAAATTTGCATTAAATTGACTGCAACTAATCTAAAACAATCAACAGAATATGTAAAGCCCAAAATGAATTGGGCAAAGCTAGAAGAAGCTGAAAACTTTGCAAATACTGTCAAGCTTTACCGTCAGGGAAAAATAGACTCTGATAACTTTAGACGATTCAGGCTGCAGCATGGAGCCTACGGTACAAGGATGACAGATGATTATGCAATGGTTCGAATCAAAATTCCAGCAGGAGAAATTTATCCTAGCCAGCTTGAGCGAATTGCACAGCTAAGCGAGGCATTCTCAATTGGCAGTGCGCATGTATCAACTAGGCAAAACATCCAGCTTCATTGGGTAGTCCTTGAAGATGTTTCAGAAATCATGCGAGGATTAGCAGAAGTCGGCCTGACAAGCAGAGAGGCTTGTGGAAATACTGTAAGAAATGTAATGTGCAGCCCACTTGCAGGTGTTTGTTCAGAGGAAGCATTTGATGCAACACCATATGCATTTGCAACAGCAAGATTTCTTTTAAGAAATCCAATGAATCAAAACCTTCCAAGAAAATTCAAGTTCAATTTTACATGCTGTGAAAAACATGGCATGGCAAGAATAGCAGATGTTGGGTTGATCCCGCAGACAAGAGATCTAGATGGAAAGATTCAGCGCGGATTCAAGGTATTTCTGGGTGGAGGACTGGGCAACAAGTCATTTGTTGGACTCCATCTAGAGGACTTTACCCCAGAAGAGGATATCTTATACACATCAATTGCAGTTTTAAGAATTTTTGACAGACTTGGTAATAGAAAAAACATGGCAAGAAACAGAATGCGATATTTAGTTGATGAGATGGGTTGGGAGAATTTTCAGAACCTTGTACTAAAGGAAAGAATGGTTGTACGGGCAACGCAATCAGTAATTGTAAAACTTGAAG
>JAUYOQ010000007.1 GCA_030697975.1 Nitrosopumilaceae archaeon
ATTGGAGACGCGAGTTTACAACCATAGATCCTGTCTATCAAAAGTTTATCGAGTGGCAAATTAATACACTAAAAGAAAAAAATCTGATAATACAAGGATCTCATCCTGTTGGATGGTGTCCAAAGGATCAAAATCCAGTATCACAACATGATACACTTGGAGATGTTGAGCCAGATTTTACAGAATACATCTTGATCAAGTTCAAGTTTGATGATTACATCATACCAACTGCAACACTGCGACCAGAAACTTTGTTTGGTGTTACAAACCTGTGGATTAATCCTGAAACTAGATACAAGAAAGTAACAGTTGATGGAGAAAAATGGATTGTAAGTGCAGAGTGTGCACGCAAACTGGAATTTTTGGATAGAAAAATAACCTATGACGGTGAGATTTCAGGTTCGGAGCTTGTTGGAAAAGAGATAACTGTTCCACACAGAAACAAAAAGATTCCAATGCTTGAAGCCAGCTTTGTAAAATCAAACACTGGAACTGGCCTTGTAATGTCAGTTCCAGCTCATGCGCCATTTGACTACCAGGCCCTTGTTGATTTTAAGAAAGACCAGCCTCAAGGCTCAGAGTATCAGCTAATCAAGCCTATTTCGATTATAGAAACTGAAGGATATGGAGAGTTTCCAGCAAAAGAGGCAGTTGAGAAGCTTGGCATATCAGACCAAAATGACTCAAAGCTTGAACAGGCTACTGAGGAAATCTATGGAAAAGAGTTCTACGGTGGCGTACTAAAACAAAACACAGAACAGTTTGCAGGAAAAAAGGTTTCAGAAGCTAAAGATAGTATAAAGCAATGGCTAGCTGAAAAAAAATATTCAGATGTTCTTTTGGAATTAACAAATTCGCCAGTAAGATGTCGTTGTGGAGCTGAATGTGTTGTAAAAATTCTAACAAATCAATGGTTTCTAAATTATGGTGACAAAGCCTGGAAGGAAAAGGCAACAAAGTGTCTTGATAGAATGAGTATTTTGCCGCAAGAGATTCGCCCTGAGTTTAATTATGTTATAGGATGGTTGCGAGAGCGAGCTTGTGCAAGGCAACATGGACTTGGCACAAAGCTGCC
>JAUYOQ010000012.1 GCA_030697975.1 Nitrosopumilaceae archaeon
TATGGTAGACATTATGATAAACTACTACAACCAACTGGTAAAAGAACAAGTAGAAGTTGTAATGCCACGGCTAGGTGCATTGCTTGGTAGAACATAAAAAAATAATCATAGTGGGCATTCCAGGAGTTGGCAAATCTACAGTTGTAACAAAGGTTGTAGAAATTCTTAAAGAAAAAAACAAGACTGTTAGTATGAAAAGTTTTGGTACTGTAATGCTAGAACAAGCAAACAAGAATGGAATTCACGACAGAGATGAATTACGAAAAGCACCAGTGGAAATTCAACAAAAGTTACAAACATTAGCTGCAAAATCAATAGGTCAAATGAATGATGATGTGGTAATTATTGATACACATGCCTTCATATCAACAAAGGAAGGATTCTATCCGGGTTTACCAAAAAACGTTTTGGATCAAATTCATCCCACCAATTTTATTGCAATATCTGCTAGACCTGAAGAAATTTACAATAGAAGAATGGAGGATAAAACAAGAAGTCGAGACATTATATCAATAGAATCCATTAAGAAAGAACTATCTGTCCAAGATGCTATGCTTTCAAGCTGTTCTGTTTTTACTGGCGCACCAATGAAAGTTATCCTTAATTCAGAAGGAAAGATTGAAGAAGTCGCCAAATCTGTAATACATGCAATAGGCTTATGACTGTGGAAATAAATCTCATTTTACACTTTATAGATTCAATCTTTTTACAAGGAGATTTTTTTGGATTAAGTGGTGGTGGACCGCTAGGAAGTGCCGATCCAGTAATCAAAGGATTGATACCATCATCACTTGCTATGGTAGGATTTGCTATTTTACTAAATCTGTTTAATTCTGCGATTAGAAGAAAGCTAGTGGATCAAACAAAACTAAAACGAATTATGAAAGAGACAAGAGCTTGGCAAAAAGAACGAATGGTTGCGTTTAGAGCAAAGGATCAGGAAAAGATTGCGGAAATGAGCAAAAAATCAGCATACATGAACAAGATGAGTATGGAGATGATGCAGATGAATATGAGGCCTATGATGATTACCTTTATCCCACTAATTCTAATATTCTACTTTGTACTGCCTGTATTGTTTTCATACACAGTTGCGATTTCACCTATTTCATTAAACATTATACCTGGAAACTTTTTTCATCTCACTTGTGATGTGTCACAG
>JAUYOQ010000022.1 GCA_030697975.1 Nitrosopumilaceae archaeon
CTGCCTTTGCTATGTTTTCATCACTTGGCTTTGCAGTAAAAAGTCTTGAAACATACTTTGGCAAGTCTTTTGCATAAACATCAAACGCTGCATGCAGACCCTCATTATTTTTTGAGTATCCACGCATTCCAATTACAACAATTGGGGGTGTTGCAATTACTGTTGCAAGTGAGACCAGCTGCTTTCCATAGTTTGGAGTTTTTTCACGATCATCAATGCTAACAACTTGGATACAACCTGCCTTGAATCCTGCATAAGCTAAAAGTTTTGGCTCTTGCAAAGTTGTTTTTGGCCAAGTACGAATACGTGCTTCCATGCTTTTAGCACGTCCTCTAGGAAGATACGCAAGGCTACCACGACGTGGTTGGCTGTGTTTTCTATGACCCATAGATAAACGAAAAAAGTCGTAAACCCCATTATATACGTACTAAAATTTTGAAACAAAAAATCGGTTTTTTGTAAAAAATCTTACGGCTGCAAAATATCATTAATTGAGAAAAATATTGTTATTGCTCCGATCACAACACCGGCTATTCCAAACGCAATTGCCAAAATTAGAAATTTTTTTTGTTTTCTCAAAAGCAAACTTTTTTGATATTAAATATAACCCAATCGCATAATGTTTAGAATCGACAGAGTTCCAAGAAGTGCTTCTTCTAGTCTGACTGTTTCAGTAGCCTGTTGTGGAAAAAAGTTTAGAGTCTTTGAGTTTTGTATGTTTTTTATGTTAGGGCCCAAGAGATCATATAGTCCTCTTTGTGGAGAACCAAAAACAACAAGAAGCGGTTTTTGATCAAAGAAATTCTTTAGTGAGGTTTCTGTTATTGACTTTCCTTTTCGTGAAGTCAGTATGATGTTTCCATCCCATAATGATAAAAATTCAGACAGGTTTTTCCTTTCTTTTACCTTGTAGCCCCAATACTTGGGTACATTTTCTTTTGTAATTTCCTTTATCTCAAAATCTGGATATCCTTTTTTAAATTGGATTGTGAGCCTGTCTCCACTTTGTAGCTTGCCAAAATATGGAATTGCAAAATCAATTCCTACATCGACAAACTTTTTTCCTTTCAGGAAAAATACCACTCCATCACGGATATCGCCACTTTGAATTTTTTTAGGATTTATCCTTGGCATGTGGCTTGGAATTTTAAGCGGCGCCATCACACCAGCATATCTTAGCTCATCAAGTTTTGGATATAGTCTCCTGCGTAGATACTGGGGGGTTTCCAAATATTTCAATAGAGTGACAATAAGCGATGTTTCAGATTTGCTTCCACTGTCATGATAAACATAGATTGTATCTATTTCAAAAATTGCACAAGCCCTTGCAACAAGTGAAATCTTGCGAGACTTGTCTAGCTGGGTTGATTCGTCACTTAGAGATGAGTTTGGGATTGCGATTGAGATATTCAAGAGTCGGTTTATTTTTTCTCAGAAGGATATTTTTGTTTTGCAATCTTTGCATACTTTGCAATCTGATCTTCTGGAATCATTTCAAATTTTTTTGTATCAGCTTTTATCTGTGACATTTTGATATGTTTTGATCCTTCCTTTTCTTCACTTACCAAATAAATTGCAGCAACTGCAAGCGCACCTGCATCATCAAGTGACATATTTTGGCTGTATGATTTTTCAAGAAAATCTGCTACTACATCAGAGCCAGAACCAATTGAAACTGCATCATATGCAATGTAGGTTCCACTTGGGTCAGTAAGATAAAGCGAGCTTCCATGTTCATCAACACCGCCAATTATCAGTGCAACACCAAAAGGCCGCACACCTGCATATTGTGTAAATTGCTGACACTGATCTGCTAGATGCTTTGCTATAGTCTCTACTTCAACTGGTTCGTCGTAAATCATTTTGCTACTTTGTGAGAAAAATCTTGCATCGTCAACTTGACTTCTTGCATCTGGGATGTATCCTGCAGCTGCAACGCCAATGTGTTCATCGACTTGGAAAATTTTTTGAGCTGTTTCTGAAATCTGGAGCTTTCGTGGTTTTTCTTCAACTGCAATAATTATGCCGCCTTTATTTTTTATGCCAACTGCAAGCGTTCCCCGCCTGACAGTTTCAATTGCATATTCGACTTGATACAATCTACCATCTGGTGAAAAAACAGTGATGGCTCTATCATAGCCTTGTTGTTGTGGCATCATTTTTGTTTTCAATGCTTTGAAAGTTTAATTTAAGTCTAGTTATGCACAAAATGTGCGATTTGAAATTCCATTTACTGGGCACAAAAACATAACAGCACTGCACCAAAACACAATTGAGATCACAACAGAGCCCAAGCTAACAATAAACGGCGACTGCATAGTTGGGATAAATGCGTCATGTGGATGTAATGGGCTTCCAGAAAAGCTGAAAAAAGAAATCCGCGATCCAAGCTCGAAAATAAAGTTTTCAATTATTGTAGATAGTCAATTCTTTACAGTAAATGGCCATGGAAACAAGGACCTAAAATTGTCTCATCCACACGATATAGTATTAAGAAAAAGCAAGTTTGTTTGCCCAAGAACTATTGCCATTGGGTGCGACAAGGCATCAAGTGCAATTCCAAAAAAAATGATAAAAATTTTGCAAGACCCACAAACAAAGGGAACTTTTGTGATCGAAGTCACTTAGAGTTTTGGTGTGTGTTTTCTAGGATTTCTGTAATTGCGCGATTTATGATTTCAAAGGTAAGATACTGGCCATAGCTGTCATGCTCTGATTTTGAGTTTTTGGTTGCAGTTTTTTGCGAGATATTTTTTAGCAGTTTTTCGATTTTGCTACTTGTTGTTTTGACAAGCGATGAATACTTTGCATCAAAATCTTTTGGCAGCTCAAACCCCAAAAACTTTGTTGAGGTCCCGTAAAATTTTGTAATAGCACCTCTAGCTTCTTCGATTCTTACAATTTCAATTAGACCTGATTCTTTGAGAATGTCCAAGTGATGTCGCATCGTTGTTAGAGCCTTTTTGTAACCTGACTTTTTTAACTCATTTAGGATTTGTTCTGCGCTAAGCTCCTTTCTGTACAAAATTTCAAGAACTTTTGCACGTGCAGGATCCTCGATTGCGCGGGCCTGGTTAGTTGTTGTTGTGATAGTCCGGCTTACCCTTACTGGCTTTTCAAGTAGTGTTGACATGTTTAGGATTGAGTCAAGCAATAAGCTAAAAGATCCTCATATCATATTTTTTTGGCTAATCGCACTAATTTTTCTTCGCTACAGCAATCATGGTTATACTACAATTAAAATGTCATATGCTACAAAGAATATAGTTGCATAATCATATTTATTATAGCGATACTATCAAAGCTGTAGCAATACAACAAACTAGCAAAAAATAACAAAAAGGCAGCTTGTGGGAAATTATGTGGCAGGTGGGCACCATAATGGCAAAAATCAACAATTGTGACTTTAGATGATTTTGGAAAATTCGAGTTATAGCGAGTGGCCAGTTAGTCGTTCGTATGCAATAACGTATCGCTCAGTCATTTTGCTTATCAGATTTTGAGGAATTTTAGGTGCAACGGGCTCTTGGCCTCTTGTCCTTGCATCTTCAAACTGTTTTTGATATCCGTTTGCTGTAAGCCAGTCACGCAATAATTGTTTGTCATAGGCATCTTGCATCTTGCCAACTTCATAAGAGATCTTTGGCCACAACCTGTATTCGTCAGGACCAATAGAGTCGCCTAGAGTAATTTTGCCGTCAAGCTTGCCAAACTCTAGTTTTAGGTCAGCTAGGATAAATCCTGCAGCATCTGCGATGCGGGCCATTTTGTTGTATATTTTAATCGAGGTATCAGACAACCAGTCAAACTCTCCTTCTGTTACAAGGTTTTGTTCAATTGCTGCAGTTTTGTCAATTGGTATGTCATGGATAGACTTTGTTGTGGGGTCAAAAATTGGATCTACTAGCTTTGCGGCAAGCCTTGTATCCGTATCATTTGGCAGATTGACTTTGCCGCTTTTCCATCTGCCTACAAGGCTTCCATAAAAGTATCCCCTTACAACACACTCTATTGGAAGCATTTTCATTTTTTTTACAATCATTTCTGTCTTTGACTGTGTTTTGACAAAATGATTTTGAACATTCAGTTCGTTAAACCAGAACTCTGCAAACTTACATAGCACCTCGCCTTTTTTTGGAATCTCGTCTTTGAACTTTACATCGTATGCAGAAACACGGTCGCTAAACTTGAAAAGTAATGTGCCGTCCTCAAGATCATAGACATCCTTTACTTTGCCTGAACCGATAAACTTCAAACAGAATTTGTTAATATCAAGATCATTTAACTGATACTAGGAACCCATCATGCCAGGCATTTTGCTTGGAATTCTATAGACCTTGTTTACATAGATTCCCTCATTTGCAGTAACTATAACAAATTCCATCGAACTGTCTGAAGGGGGAGAAACTATGATCTTTTGTCCTGGCTTTAGAGTACCCAGCTCCTGAATTTGCCCTGCTCCAAAATTAGCCCTCACATTTGTCAATGGCTCACTGCCAGTATTTTGTATAGTTACTCGTGCCATCGTAAAGAGGCTTTGCGGATCCTTGAAAGGATCAACTGAAATCTCGTACTGCTGGGATGCAAACGTTCCTTTTGATAGGGAAACTCCTACAACAACACCTATTGCGACAATTGCGGCTGCCAATGCAGCTAAAATTATCTTGTATGTGCCCAACTAGAAAATAATGCCTTTTCTTACTTTTAAGACTATTTGCCGTCTTGCTCTGGAATAACAGAAAGCGTTGTAGTAGATAATACGTTTTTTACTTTACGAATTTTTTTTGTTATGGTATTTTCAATGTCTCTTTGAGTTGGGGCTTCGATTTTTACAAAAATATCATATACGCCAAATGTTCCCCTTGCCTCTTTTACATAATTGATTTTTAAAATATCGTTCATGACTTCCATCTCATGGGCAATCGCACTTTTTACCAAGACATATGCAGTTTCCATTTGTCTACTCTCCTTTCATTTCTATTCTTGTCTTAAAGGCAGGCTTTATTCCAAGAGTTTCATAGTTTCCAGTATAACAGGTAAAACACAGCGAGTCATGTGGGATTCCTACTGCCCTTGCAAGATTTTCAGAGTCATTATACCCAAGAAAGTCAGCACCTATCTCAGAGCGTACTTTTTCAACAATCTCTTTTTCTGAAAGATCCTTGCCATCAACATATGTTGCAAGTTCCTCTTGGGATGGAAAGTCAATTCCTGCATAACATGGATACTTGATTGGAGGATATGTGATAAGCATGCTAATTTTTTTTGCGCCAGCACGTCGTAGTGCCTTGATTATTGCCTTTGAGCTTGTGCCGCGCACTAGGCTGTCATCGATTACAACAACATGTTTTCCTTCAATGATTTCAGCTATTGGTATTATCCAGCGGTTTATCTCGATTCTGTCGCTCTGGTGTGGCTCGATAAAGCTTCGCAGTGGTCCTTTTTTGCTGTAACGGTCTTTTAGCAGGCCCTCATCAAATTGAACGCCAAGCTCTTGTGCATACCCTAGCGCCGCAGGCCTTGCAGAATCAGGTACTGGGATTACCAAATCTGCGTCCTTTATTGGAAACTTTTTTGCAAGAAATTGTCCGATTCTTTTTCTTGCCATGTAGATGTTTGTTCCCTCCATTCTGCTTGTTGGATGGGCAAAGTAGGTGTATTCAAAAGAACAATGTGCATGTGTTTTTTCTTCTGAAAACATCTCTGTTTCAATTCCATTTCTGCTAAATTTGATAAGCTCGCCCGGCGTTACATCTCGGATTAGTCTTGCGCCAATTGCAATCAGCGCAGATGACTCTGATGCTACTATGTGGGTGTTGTTTTCTTCTTTGTACCCTAGAACCATTGGCCTAAAGCCACGCGGGTCACGTGCTGCATAGACAGAATTGTCATCTGACAAAAATGTAAAGCAATACGAGCCGATCATTTCATTTTTTAAAATAGATAATGCCTTTCCCAGTTTTCCGTTTTCTGACATTAAAGAAACAAGTCGCTGTGCAACAACTAGAGTATCACTTGCGCTTTGCGGAGTAAATGAGCAGCCACCTACCATGTTTGCTAATTCTTGTACATTTGAAATGGTTCCATTATGTGCAATACAAAGATCCTTTACCTTAAGTGGCTGTGCATTCTCAAGATTGCTCTTGCCAATAGTTGAATACCTGACATGACCAATAGCTGAAGGCGAAGCATATTCTTCGGAAATCTCTTTTAGCTCTGATGCTGAGCTTGAGACAAGACCTAGCCTTTTTAGTGGCAGTTTTTTCGGTACTGCGATTCCCCACGCTTCCTGGCCTCGATGTTGTAATGCACGCAGTGAATCAACTACCATTGGAATTACGTTGATACCATCAACACTGAAAATTCCAACAACGCCACAGTTTTCCTTAACCATGCAAGACCAAGTCCTCTAGTGATCTCACCCATC
>JAUYOQ010000036.1 GCA_030697975.1 Nitrosopumilaceae archaeon
AACCCCAATCAATTGATTTTTTACGTTTGCTGGGTTGCATAATGGGCCAAGAAGATTTAAGGCAGTTCTTTTACCAATCATTTTTCGTGCTTTGGCCACATTTTTCATGGCAGGATGGAATTTCTGTGCAAACATAAAGCCTATTCCAAATTTTTCAATAATCTGCGTAATTCGCTCAGGCGATGTATCCAGATCATAGCCAAAATACTCAAAAATGTCTGCACTTCCGCACACACTTGAGACTGCGCGATTTCCATGCTTTGCCACAGCCCCACCTGAGGCTGCAATCACAAATGCAGCTGCAGTAGATACGTTAAACGTCATCATGTTATCGCCGCCTGTCCCACACACATCAATCAGTGTAGTATTGCATTTTGGAGATATGTTAGTTGCAAATTTTTGCATAATATCTAACATGGCAAGAAGTTCATCATCGGTTTCGCCTTTGATCGTAAGATTTTTCAAAAAACTTGCAGTATCTTCATCTGAAATTTTCCCACCAAGAATTTCATTTATGGTTTTTGACATTTCTTCATATGATAGATTGGATCTTTTTTCCAATTTTGTGGTAAATTCTGTAATCATTTTTGGATCATCTTCAAAAAGTTACTAAGAATTTTCTTGCCTTCTACTGTCATAATTGATTCTGGATGAAATTGCACTCCTTCAATTAGGTATTCTTTATGTCTGACCCCCATTATCTCACCGTCATCTTCAGCTACTGCAGTAATTTTTAATGAATCAGGGATTATCGTTTTGTCTCCAACTAGTGAATGATATCTAGTTGCACGAAACGGATTTTTTACTCCTTCAAAGATTGTGTCGTTAAAGTGTTTAATTGGACTTGTCTTGCCATGTCGTACATTTCCTGCATTTACTACTTTGCCACCAAAGGCGTGAATAATTCCTTGGTGTCCAAGGCAAATTCCAAGTATTGGTATTTTTGGTCCAAGCTGTGTGATTACATCAGAACAAATCCCAAAATATTTTTTATTCTCAGGGGTTCCAGGTCCTGGAGAAATTACTATTGCATCATAGTTATTTTTTTGAATTTGTTCTAGAGTAATCTTGTCATTTCTAAACACATATGACTTGATTCCTAATTACCCGAGTAATTGTTCGATATTATATACAAAAGAAACATAATTATCCAATATCAAAAATTTCATTTTGCTGCCTCCTTTAATGCAGATAACATGGCTTCTGCTTTGTGTTCTGTCTCTTTGATTTCATTTTCAGCAATAGAATCAGTCACAATTCCTGCTCCGGCTTGAACAAACCCTTTCTTGCCATCAAAAAATATGCTTCTTATCGCAATTGCAAAATCACAGCAACCATTAAACGAAAAATAGCCAACAGCACCAGCATATGGGCCTCTTGATTCAG
>JAUYOQ010000038.1 GCA_030697975.1 Nitrosopumilaceae archaeon
CTTTGCAATCAATGTTGTTGTAAATGTACCATCTTGCGCAACACCAAGCTGATCAATTTGAACTAGTGTTTCTCCATAGAAAATTTGAAGTGATACTGGTGAATCAAGTATGACTGCCCTGACCTTACCTGATACAACGACAGTATCTCCTTCTTCATAAAATCCTTCAGCTACATCTACGCAAATTAACTCATTTACAACATTACAAACTTCTTCAATTTCTTGTGAAAAAACTGGGATGGACGATATTGACAAAAAAATTAGTGCAAGGTGAATTTTCTTGTATTGCACGAAAAAGTTGATGTCTGATCGTATATTTCCTTTACTAATAAGTAAAGTAATTAAAAAATTAAAAAAGTAGATGTGATTTTTAGTACTTTGGTAACACGTTCAGTCTAGATCTTGCAGACACTGCAATTATTGATATGATCGCAACTGCTAGAATCATGACTGCGATTGTGCCAAATTCTGGGACAACAAAGGTGCCAATTATCTCAATTTCTTCTGTTCCAGCCGGGAACATTATTGACAATGTTCTAGTGTTTGATCTTGTAGTTTCATCAAAATCAGCTTCTTCTCCATTTACTAGTACAAAAAACTGGTCATCAGTTCCACCCATCTTTGCATCAATAACTGATCTTGGAAGATCTAACGAAATAGTTCCGCCATCATTGTTTGCATCAAGCTCTATGATCAGTGAAGTTGTGCCAGTACTTAGTCTTGCGCCAGTTACAGTTGCACCAGAAATGCTATATGGTATGCACTGGCCGCTAGCACTCAGCTCATTTTCATTACAAGCTGTTTCTTGAATGGTACTTGGTATCTCGCCTGTTAGTTCAACAATGACTTTGTTGTTTACTTCTTGTGTACCATAAGTTGCTTTGATAACATAAGGACCATTTAGTTTCCACAACAGACCTGATGTGTTAAATGTTGTTTGAAAAGTTCCATCACTATTGACTTTGAGTTGATCAACAGTAACTACATTGTTTAATGGGTTTGTCACTCTTATGGTAATATCAACACCTGGTCTGATATTTGCAACTTTTCCTTGCACTGTTATCATAGAATTATGATCATAGCTTGACATGTCTGTCCAAATTGATACAGGTGTATCAACAGCAGCAAATACTGGAGAAACAGACAGCGCTACTATAGAAGATAATGCAGCAAGCAGATATGTCGCATGGTTGTTCATCTTGTTTGCGAGTTAACAGCATGACTATTTATGTATTATTTTAAATGAAAAAAGTAGATGTGATTTTTAGTACTTTGGTAACACGTTCAGTCTAGATCTTGCAGACACTGCAATTATTGATATGATCGCAACTGCTAGAATCATGACTGCGATTGTGCCAAATTCTGGAATTACTGCACCATCAGCGATTTCTACTTGTGCTGAAGCACTATAGCCATTAATGCCGACTTGTTGAGCCGATACTGTGTAAAATCCATCTTGCTTCCACAACGCGCTGTTTGTCTGTATCGTTGTTGCATAGTCACCATTTGCATTTGGTGTTACTTGATCAATAGTCACAATGTTTCCATTTGGTGCTTTCACAACTATAGTTACAGCTGTATTAGTACGATCTGTGTGTCCTGAAATTGCAACTCTTATTCCACCTGCATCAACTTCCATTGTCAAACCACGAAGCGGAGTTGGAGCAACGCCACCTGTTACAAGGCTATCAAATGATGATTGTGAAACAGAAGTTTCTGCAGTTGTACCATCTGATATTTCTACTTGCACAGATAATGTGTACATTAATGCTGAGCTTTGCTGAGCTGTGATTTTATAAAATCCATCTTGCTTCCACAACGCGCTGTTTGTCTGTATCGTTGTTGCATAGTCACCATTTGCATTTGGTGTTACTTGATCAATAGTCACAATGTTTCCATTTGGAGATGTTACAACAATTGAAACATCTTTACTTGGATTGGCAGTATGGCCACTTATTGAGATAGTCTTAGAACCAGCATTAGCAGTTGCCACAAGTGTCATTCCCTGTTCTGCTGCAAACGCTTGATGTAAGAAAATCGGTGATAGTATAACAAGTAACGTTAACGAAACCACAGTTATTGATCCTTTATGGGGCCTCATCTTGTTTGCGAATTAACAGCATGCCTATTTATGTATTATTTTAAATGAAAAAAGTAGATGATTTTTAGTACTTTGGTAACACGTTCAGTCTAGATCTTGCAGACACTGCAATTATTGATATGATCGCAACTGCTAGAATCATGACTGCGATTGTGCCAAATTCTGGGACAACAAAGGTACCAATTATCTCAATTTCTTCGGCGCCTTCCTCAAACACTATTGTAAGTGTTCTATCTGCATCTGTCTTTGTTTCATCAAAGTCTCTTTCCTCGCCGTCGACTAGTACAAAGAACGAGTCGTCTCCACCATCTGGTAATAGAGCGTCAATTAACGCTCGTGGTAGGGTTATCGTCAGTTGACCATCGTTTGTTGCCTCGATTGCAATTATTAATGAATTGGCGGCAACATCAGGCGTTATACTAAGTACCTTTCCTCCAGTAATCGTGTAACTTAGAAGAAAGTCCGTGCCATCTACACCTATTGTTGTAGACGGTTTACCGCCACTTGAACCACCGAACTCAAATGTTGTTGTCGCCGTAGACGTGTTTTCAGCCGTTAGCCCATAAGATGCCTCAATTGTATATGTGCCAGCAGCCTTCCAAAGATTACCGCCTGCTGTTATCTCTACACTAAATGTATTGTCAGAACCAATATCGATTTGCTCAATCGTTACTATGTTCCCATTTGGTGCAATTACTCTTAGAGATACTGGAATAGATAACATCTCATTGACTTGTCCTGAAACCATCACAACTTCACCATCTGAGTAAGATCCCTTATCAGTGGCAACTGTGATGTCTGCACTTTGTGCAAAAGCTGGTATTGCCCCTATACTTGCAACTAAAATTGCAAATAAGGATAATACCTTCAGATTACTCATCGTGAATATCGGAACAATTTGTACTATTTAAGTTTGTGATAAATAATCTTGACTAAAAACAAAAAACACTGACAACCGCCAAATTAGATATATATTAACCTCTCGGTGACCTCATCAATAGTTTGTGTAATCTATCTATCTATCGGTTACAGCTGATGTTATTCATGGGAGAATCTAACAAATGACCACTAAAAAAAATCCAGTTCTAGTACCTGATCATACATATGTTCCAAAACATGAAATTATGACAAAAAAAGAGGCAGAAGAAGTTTTAACAAATTTTAATTGCAAACCAACCGAACTCCCACTAATTTTTGTAAATGATCCTGCGATTATGGGGCTAGGTGTAAAACCTGGCGACATGATCAAAATAACAAGAAACAGTGCCACAGCAGGTGAGGGCGTGTATTATAGATACGTGGTGGAAGTATAACATGACAGATTCATCAAACAAACGTTGGCCAATAATACATGATATTCTAAAAAGAGAGGGCATTGCCAGACAACATTTGAATTCTTTTGATGAGTTTTTAGAACGTGGATTACAAAGCATCATTGATGAAGTGGGCCAAATAGAGATAGAAAATGCAGAATATCCATATAAAATTCAGCTGGGCAAGGTAAAACTTCAACAACCAAGAATGATGGAACTAGATGGCTCAATAACCCACATTACTCCTGCAGAAGCAAGATTGCGAAATGTCTCATACTCTGCGCCAGTCATGATGGAAGCAAGCGTTGTTGAAGATGGAAAGATTTTGGAATCTCGTTTTGTACACATTGGCGATATTCCAGTAATGGTAAGATCAAATGCATGTATATTACATAATTTTTCAACTCAAAAACTAATAGAACATGGTGAGGATCCAAACGATCCTGGCGGTTATTTTATAATAAATGGTTCAGAAAGAGTTATTGTCGGACTGGAAGATCTTTCATACAACAAAATAATTGTAGACAAAGAATTAGTTGGAGGAAACGCTGTTTTTAAAGCTAAAGTATATTCATCTATTGTAGGCTATCGTGCAAAGCTTGAGTTAATGATGAAAAACGACGGGCTAATCGTTGCAAGAATACCCGGCTCTCCTGTTGACATTCCGGTAGTAACATTAATGCGAGCTCTTGCTTTAGAATCAGACAAAGACATTGCAGCTGCAGTTTCACTTGTAGATGAACTTCAAGATGAGCTTGAAGCATCATTTGAAAAAGCCGGCGACGTTCCAACCTCAAAAGATGCTATAGTCTATATCAGTAAAAGAATCGCACCTGGAATGTTAGAAGAATTTCAAATTAAACGTGCAGAGACTTTGTTGGATTGGGGTCTTTTACCGCATTTAGGAAAACATGCAGAAAACAGAAAAGAAAAGGCTCAATTTCTTGGTGAAGCTGCATGCAAACTTTTAGAATTAAAACTTGGATGGCTTTACCCAGACGATAAAGATCACTATGGAAACAAAGTCATAAAATTTGCAGGCCAGATGCTGGCAGATTTGTTTAGAACTGCCTTTAGGAATTTGGTTAGAGACATGAAGTATCAGCTGGAAAGATCCGGACAAAAAAGAGGAATAAATGCAGTTGCTGCAGCAATTCGACCAGGAATAGTAACTGACAAACTTAACAATGCCATAGCTACTGGAAACTGGGGAAGAGGAAGAGTAGGTGTTACCCAACTCTTGGATAGAACCAACTATCTTTCTACTATTAGTCATCTAAGAAGAATACAGTCGCCTTTGAGTAGAACACAACCTAACTTTGAGGCAAGAGACTTGCATGCAACCCACTTTGGGAGAATCTGTCCAAGTGAAACCCCCGAGGGTTCTAATTGTGGACTGGTAAAAAATCTTGCACTATCTGCAATAATTTCAGTAAATGTACCATCAGAAGAAATTGTCGAAAAGCTATATGATCTGGGAACAGTTCACTTTTTAGATGTTAAAGATGATCTACGAAAAGAGGGCACAAGAGTTTTTGTTGATGGAAAACTAATTGGATATTACAGAGACGGCGATAAACTATCTGAATCATTACGAGATCTGCGAAGATCCTCAAAAATCCATCCACATGTTGGAATATCATTTCACAAATCTCCAATAGATGGTGCAACAAAGCGACTCTACGTCAACTGTAACGCAGGAAGAGTACTACGTCCTCTTGTAATTATAAAAGATAACAAACCCCTTTTGACTCAGGATCTTATAGAGAAAGTTTCAAAAAAGTTGCTTTCTTGGAATGATCTTTTGCGAATGGGAATAATTGAGCTTATAGATGCAAACGAAGAAGAAAACTGTTACATTGCCTTTGATGAAAAAGACGCAAAGAAACACACACACCTAGAAATATTTCCATCTGCAATTTTGGGAGCAGGCGCATCGATCATTCCATATCCTGAACATAACCAATCGCCAAGAAATACATACGAAGCAGCAATGGCAAAACAGAGTTTAGGATTTTCAACTCCAATGATGAACACTAGTACTTATGTCAGACAACATCTCATGCTTTATCCGCAAACGCCAATTGTTACTACCAAAGCCATGAGTTTACTTGGTTTAGAAGATAGACCTGCTGGACAGAACTGCGTTGTAGCAGTTTTACCTTTTGATGGATACAATATTGAGGATGCAATTGTCTTAAGCAAGGCAGCAGTTGATCGAGGATTAGGACGCACATTCTTCTATAGGATTTACGATGCAGAAGCCAAGCAATATCCTGGCGGGATGCGTGATAACTTTGAAATTCCAAACGCAGAAGACAACATTAGAGGCTACAAAGGAGAAAAATCGTATAGGCTTCTTGAAGAAGATGGCATAGTTGCAACAGAGTCACAAGTACTTGGTGGTGACATTCTAATTGGAAAAACCAGTCCGCCACGATTCATGGAAGAATACCGCGAGTTTGAGGTAAAGGGTCCATACAGACGCGATACCTCAATTGGTGTAAGGCCATCAGAAACAGGAGTTGTCGATACCGTAGTCATGACACAATCAAATGAAGGTGGTAAAATGTACAAGATACGAGTACGTGATATGAGAATTCCTGAAATCGGAGATAAATTTGCGTCAAGACATGGGCAAAAAGGCGTCTTAGGAATTTTAGCTAAAAATGAAGACTTGCCTTATACTGCAGACGGTATCATACCTGATGTTCTCATTAACCCACATGCATTTCCGTCCAGAATGACAGTAGGAATGTTTCTAGAATCAATAACTGGAAAGGCAGCTGCACTAAGAGGACAAAAATTTGATGGCTCTGCATTTGTTGGAGAAAAAATGGACGTGGCACGAAGTATTTTGGAAAGTGCAGGATTCAAGCATTCCGGAAAAGAAATAATGTATGACGGAAGAACAGGAAAACCATTTCCTGTTGAGATATTCATCGGTGTAGTCTATTATCAAAAATTACACCACATGGTTGCTGACAAGATTCATGCAAGGGCAAGAGGCCAAGTCCAAATGTTAACAAAACAGCCAACAGAGGGAAGGGCAAGAGGCGGAGGATTACGATTTGGAGAAATGGAAAGAGACTGCTTAATTGCATATGGTGCATCAATGATTCTAAAAGACAGATTACTAGATGAATCCGATAAGGCTGATATTTTTGTGTGTGAGAGATGTGGTTTGGTAGCTTATCATGACGTTAAACAACGAAAATATGTTTGTAGAGTGTGTGGAGATAAAGCCAAAGTTTCTTCCGTATCAGTAGCATATGCATTCAAACTACTATTACAAGAGATGCAAAGCCTCAACGTTGCCCCGAGATTATTGATCAAGGAGAAAGTGTAATGTCACTTCAAACCATAAAATCAATTGACAGTATCCGATTTTCTGTGTGGTCACCAACTGAAATTAGAAAATATTCTGTTGCAGAAATCACTGCCCCTGAAACATATGATGAGGATGGCATGGCAGTACAAGGGGGACTAATGGATGGAAGACTAGGAACTCTAGAACCAGGACAAAAATGTCTCACATGTGGTAATACAGCTGCAAGGTGCCCTGGCCATTTTGGGCATATTGAGCTAGCAGAGCCTGTTTTGCATATTGCATTTATTGATAATATTCACAAGCTTCTATTGGCAACATGTAGATCCTGTTCGCGACTAAAAGTACCACAAGATGAACTTAATGAATTTGAAAAGATAATGAAAAGAGAGGCAGCATACACAGTAATATCACAAAAACGAATCCCAGAAGCAATTTTAGAAAAGGCCAAAAAAGCAAAGGAATGTCCACACTGCGGAAAAACTCAATACGACTTGATTTATACAAAACCAACAATTTTTATCGAAAAAACCGAGATAGGAGAAAATAGACTACTCCCAATTACAATACGAGAACGATTTTCACAAATAATTGACGCGGATCTTAAACTTTTAGGCTATGATCCAGCAACTGCAAGGCCAGAATGGTTTATCATGCAAGCACTGCCAGTTCCACCAGTAACTGTCAGACCTTCAATCATATTAGAAACTGGAATTAGATCCGAAGATGATCTTACCCACAAAATGGTAGATATCATAAGAGTAAATCAGCGACTAAAGGAAAGCAAAGAGGCAGGAACTCCGCCACTAATTGTACAAGATCTTGTAGATTTGTTACAATATCACGTTACAACATATTTTGACAACGAAGTTTCTGGAATTCCTCAAGCCCATCACCGTTCAGGCAGGCCTCTAAAAACACTAACTCAAAGATTGAAAGGTAAAGAAGGCCGATTCCGAGGTTCACTGTCTGGAAAAAGAGTTGATTTTTCAAGCAGAACAGTAATTTCGCCTGATCCGAACCTTGACTTGTCTGAAGTAGGTGTTCCAGAGTCTATTGCAATGAAGCTAACTATTCCTGAAATTGTTACAGAATGGAATATTGGAAAATTAAAAGAACTAATTGTTAATGGACCTAATCAGTTTCCAGGCGTAAACTATATTGTAAGACCAGACGGCGTTAAAATAAGATTAGATTTTGTCGAGGATAGAAAAACTATTGCTGATAGCATAGAGATTGGATATTTGGTTGAAAGACATCTTTCAGACGGTGATATTGTCCTGTTCAACAGACAACCATCATTGCACCAAATGTCAATTATGGCACATTATGTAAAGGTCTTACCAGGTAAAACATTTCGATTACATCCTTCCGTATGTCCTCCTTACAACGCAGATTTTGATGGAGACGAAATGAATCTTCATGTGCCACAAAGTGAGGAAGCAAGAGCTGAAGCAATACTTTTAATGCGAGTACAAGACCAGCTAATCTCTCCAAGATATGGGGGACCAATAATTGGTGGGCTACGAGATTTTATTACAGGCTCATATCTTCTTACAAAAGACAGCACTACACTAACGCCACAAGAATTTGCAAATTACTCAATGTTGGGTGGTTACCAGGGAGTGCTACCAGAGCCTGCAGTAAAAGGTAAAGGGGGCCCTCTTTATACAGGAAAGCAACTATTTTCGCTCTTCCTTCCTGATGATTTTAACTATGTAATGACTTCAAAGTGGTCAAAAGGAACAAAAGGAAAACAAAAAGATGTTGTAATAAAAAATGGTCAGCTCATCAGCGGAATTATTGATAAATCATCTATTGGCGCAGAAGAACCAGAAAGTGTTTTGCACAGAATAGCAAAAGACTATGGCAATGCACAAGCAAGAAAGTTCCTTAATTCAATTTTGATTATAGCAAAACAGTTCATTACTCACTACGGATTTAGCTACGGCTATGCTGATCTTGAGTTATCAGATAAAGTCAGACAAGAAATACTTGCAGGAATACAGGAATCATATGACAGGGTCTATGATTTTATTTCACAAGCAAAGAAAGGAACACTGAAACTAACAAGAGGATTTTCTGCAGAAGAAGCATTAGAGGCTTATATTGTAAACGAATTAGGAAAGGCAAGAGATCGGGCTGGAAGTACTGCTGACCAATCATTTGACGAAACAAACGCAGGTAGAATTATGGCAACTACTGGTGCAAGAGGCTCTTCACTAAATATAGGTCAGATGGCCGGTGCACTAGGCCAGCAATCAAGACGTGGTCAGAGAATAATCAAAGGTTACAGTAATCGTGCATTGCCACACTTTAAAGAAAACGATGATAATCCAGACTCTAAAGGATTTGTAAAATCAAACTATAGAGATGGCCTGTCTGCGCTGGAATTTTTCTTCCATGCTATGGGTGGACGAGAGGGGCTAGTAGACACAGCAGTTAGAACCCAGCAAAGTGGCTACATGCAACGAAGGCTTATCAACGCACTGGAGCACATTAAACTAGAATATGATGGGACTGTAAGAGATCCACACGGCCACATAATCCAATTCCTTTATGGCGAAGACGGCATTGATGTTGCAAAAAGCGATCATGGGGAGGCTTTTAATGTTAACAGGCTAATAGAATCACAAACAATTGTAGATTCTGGCAAAAAAGCAACAAAAGAAGAAATTCTTGAATTAGCTAAAAAATACACAAAAACTTTCAACTCTAGACTAACCAAAATAGTTACTGACGCGTTAACTGAATCAAAGATTAGCAGAGATGGAGTTGAAAAAGTATGTAAAAAAGGACTGGATCTTTACAACAAGGCAAAAGTTGAACCAGGACAAGCAGTAGGAATAGTTACAGCCCAGTCAATTGGTGAGCCTGGTACTCAGATGACACTGAGAACCTTCCACTTTGCAGGAATTAGAGAAAGAAACGTAACTTTAGGTCTTCCAAGATTAATAGAGTTGGTAGATGCACGCAAAAAACCGGTAACTCCAACAATGGACATTTACCTTGATCAAGAATCAAAAAAATCAAGAGAAAAAGCAATAGAGGTTGCTCGCAACATCCTACAAACAAAGGTCAGTGTTTTAGCTAAAGTAGAAACTGATTACTCTACTAAAATCACACTGCACTTGAATCCCACAAAACTGAAAGAAAGGGGGTGTAATGTATCTGATGTGGTTGAAGCGTTACAGTCAAACAAAAAATTCAAGCTTGATGAAAAAGGTGATGTTTTAACACTAAACTTGGCTGAAGAGTCTGATGCACCAACAGTCATAACAATTCGAAACAAAATTTTAGGAACTACTGTAAAAGGCGTTCCAGATATTGAAAGAGTAACGCTGGTTCAAAAAGATGACGAATGGGTCATTCAGACAACTGGTTCAAACCTTGCTAAAGTTTTAGAAGTTGCAGGCATTGACAAAAAGCAAGTTAGAACAAATAATGTCTTTGAAATTGCCGGAACACTGGGAATAGAAGCTGCAAGAAATGCCCTGATTAATGAAATAAGCTCTACACTTGAGGATCAAGGACTAGAAGTTGATATCAGATACATTATGCTAGTGTCTGATTTGATGTGTTCAAGAGGATACATGCAACAGATAGGACGCCACGGAATAGCAGGTACCAAAGAAAGCGTATTGGCACGAGCCGCATTTGAAATCACAGTACCTACAATAGCACATGCTGCATTGGCTGGAGAAATTGAAGAGCTAAAGGGAGTTACTGAAAATGTTATTGTGGGAAGCAGCATTCCAATAGGCAGCGGAACAGTAGACCTATACATGCAAGTCTCAAAGAAGAGCTAAAGGACAACACATCCGTATTTTTTCAATAAATCTATAAAGGTCACACTTAGAATGGGCAAATACAGGTAAAACGATGAGCAAGTTACTGGAAAAAACACTAAAAGATGCAATCAAGGAACGAAAACGCATACTTGGTTCCAAACAAATCCTTGCTACGATACAAAATTCTAAACTTATAGTACTATCACAATCGATTTCACAAAACATGGAAGAAAAAATACAGAAATCGGCAAAAAAAGAAAAAATTCCAACATTAAATTTTGAAGGCTCATCAGTAGCATTAGGAAGGTTATGTGGACTACAATTTCGCGTATCAGCTATTTCATTAACATCACTAAGCGACACTAACATCAAATCATTACTAAAAGAAACGAAAGATAAATGATTGAATCAAGTTTTCCAACAAATTTCTGTTATGAAAGTTTAAATGAGAGCGGTAAAGCTTCGAGATAAAGAACCATGCCACAAACAATCAAGCTGACAACTGATCAAATGCGACTAATGTCACTATTTCAAAATGTTACTGGTGCAACAGCACGAGATTGTATCGAAGATGAAAAACAAGACAGAGTTATTTTTGTTGTAAATCAGGGTAAGATGGGGCTCGCAATAGGCAAGGGAGGCTCCCATATACGAACCTTGCAAAATATTGTCAAAAAAAATATAGAGATAGTAGAATACTCAGACGATCCAGCAGAATTTTTAAAAAATATATTGAATTCAAAATTAGTTTCTGAAGTGAAACTGAATAAAAGAGCAGATGGCACTATGCAAGCAATTGTATTAGTTGATCCAAGAAAGAAGGGCATTGTTGTTGGCAGAGAAGGCCGCAACGCTGAAAAAGCACGACTTTTAGCAAAAAGATATTTCGAAATCACAAACGTCCAAATAAATAGTCCAGAAAGAATACCCGAGTTGTAGTTTTATGGCAAAATCACCACTTGGTTTGTTTGCAGGTCGGGTTTTGAAAGCAAAACGAACACGACTACGTTGGTCTATTGGAACATACAAAAGAAGAAAACTTGGCCTGGATAGGAAAGCAAATCCTCTTGGTGGCGCACCACAAGCAAG
>JAUYOQ010000058.1 GCA_030697975.1 Nitrosopumilaceae archaeon
TGGTTTCGCCTGATTGCAAACATTTTTGGTTTTTCATAGTCTTCGGTACAGTCAGGGCAGGCATAAACCAAAACTCGATGCTCGTTTGGCGCCTTTGGGTTTGAAAGATGGGGATAATATACTAGCCTTGCGCCGCAATCAACGCAATACCTATTGGCCCGCCTAGTTCTGGCCAATGTAAATCTCCTGCATTATTGCTGATATGCGATCAAATATTAGATCTATTCAGTCTAAATCAGTAAACCAAAAGGTTCCATGGATCTATATTTCTAAACTCGAGTTTAGAAATATCACTAATAATTTTAAGCTATCAGCAATAGATTTCTGCTTGCAGGTTTATTGTATTTCTTAATTCGAATTAAGAAATATAAAAATGCGCCGCCCGCCAGACTTGAACTGACGACCATCGGATTAACAGTCCGGTGCTCTACCACGCTGAGCTAGGGCGGCAACAGGTTTGTACCTAGTCAAAAGCGATTTAATCTTTACTGGTTGAACTGTGAAAAGAATTCTTGGATTTCTTTGTTATATTTTTCAACAAGATCAATAATTTCTAAATGCTCATCTGCTGTTGGCTCACGCTTGTGAAATACTTGAAATGCACTTAGTGCCGAGCCGACCATCTCACCCACAAAAAAACCGCATAAAAAATCGCCAATATTTTGACATCCCCACACCTCGTCTATCCTTGGAGAAGCGCCAGTGTTTTTGTAAAGTACAAGGGTCGCTTTAATTAGCCTGTTTGTTTGTTCCTTAAATTCAGGATCAAGGCCCATTGTTAAATTATGAATTGATGGTAATTTAGTGTTGTTTACTATTTTTCTATGCCTTTTGATTTTGAGTAAATGTAAAGGCCGTCAAGAAAAACACGGTGGTCTTTGCCTTTTACCTTTGTTTTTAGCTCAATTTCTGCTGCAGTCTGAGATACATCGGTAAGAACATGGCCTGTCAAAATCAGGTCATCGCCTTTTGATACAACCTTTGTGTTGCCATGGATTCTGGCAACCCTTGGGGCACGCTCACCTTGGAAATTTTCTACGAGAACTTGGCCATCTTTTGTTTTTACAGTTATTGGAAAATGCGCATAAACTATCTTCATTTTGAAGGTATAGCCTCCAACAACTCCCTCGCAGAGATTCTTTAGTATAGATCTGACTGTGTGTAAAATGGCATAGTCTCTTTTTCTGGTTCCCTGCGCCTTTACAAGAATTGTTTTGTCTTTTACCTCTATCGATACAGGTATTTTTTTAAAATTCTTGTATGTCTTTCCAAGCGGGCCTTCAACATGAATCATGTTCTTTTTTAGAACTACAGTTACCTTTTGTGGGATTTCCACTATAGTTTCAAACTTTTCCATCTGTTTAGTAGACATACCCTATCAAAAATCCTCCTAAACCCTTGTTTACTGCATCATGATGCGACATTACTCCCTGATTTGTTGTAACTAAAAGCATTCCTCGTGAATATGATGGCAGGTATTGTTGCTCCCATTCATCGTACTCTGTTCTTTTTACCTTGAATCTTGGGGTAATAGCTCCACATTTTGTTATCTTTGCCAATAGTTTGACTTTGAACTTGCCTCCGCGTCCGTCATCAACATGTTCAAATTCTCCAATATAGCCTGACTTTTGCAATGTTTTTAGAACTTCGATTCCAAGTTTTGAAGTTGGCATGACAATGCAATCGCCTCTACGTCGTGCCTCTGTGTTGTATAACGTTACAAACAAATTTGCTAATACATTAGTTGCTGGCATTTTCTTTTCACTATTTGTTTTTCCTAAATCCTAGAGATCCTGCTACTTCGCGAAAGCACCGACGACAAATCATAAGGTCATATTTTTGGATGACTGCTGTGTAATCGCCACATCGTTTACACCATCGTGAGCCTCGTCCAAACTCGTGTTTTTTTCTGCCAGTAAATTCGTATGTTCGATTCTTTGCCATTATACTATCTCCACTCCAAACTCGCGAGTCAGAAATTCTTGTGCTTCCTCACGTGAAATTCTATGTGTCTTGCCAACCTTTGCCTTGTGGCGGCTTCTAAGTCTAATATTAAATCCTGGTCTGGCTAGCGTTACTGCAACATCTAATCCAAGTATGCCAATTTTTGGCTCATATTTTATTCCAGGAATATCGATGTGTTCTTTAATTCCAAATGAGATATTGCCAAAATCATCAAATGAAGAGCCCTTGATTTTGTTTCCCTTTGCCTCAAAGAGTCGTTTCAAAAGTGCAGTAGCATCTTTTCCTCTAATAGTTACTGCAACGCCAATAGGTTCGCCTTTTCGCACGCCCCAGTCTCTTTGAGTGTCTTTTGCCTCTCGTGCACATGACTTTTTTCCAGAGATTTGATCCAGTGCGAGTTTTGCAACCTCGATTGCGTCCCCTGACTTTCCAACACCCATGTTCAATACTATTTTGTTAAGCGTAATTGTTTTCATCAGAGATTGAGTTTGCTGCGCCATGTTTCTCACCTAACTTGAATGACAGGTTTTTCTTTTCCTACTGCCATGACAAGATCCAGAGGAATTTCGATCTTTTTTTCCACAAGTGAAATTAGTGCTCGCTTTGGTAGAATGTATGTTCCTTCTCTTATCTCTTCAACTGTTCCAACCTGTCCTGCGTTTATTCCTCTTGTAACTATAACTTGAGCGCCTTTTTCTAATTTTATTACCTCCAAAATTTTCTGTTCAGGAATTTGAATTAAACATGAATCACCTACATCAATATCAGTATCTGAGATCATAGAGCGACCATCATGAAATCCTAGATGTGTCTTTTTGCCTTTTATTGTCGTTTTACTTGTAAGCTTGACCAGCTTTTTTGATTTTTCTGCATTTGGAATCTTTAATGGTTTTAGCACATGTCCTCCTTGTGGAACCAGTCTGTAAATGTCTGAAACGCCAGATAATTCAATAACGTCCATCAGTCCTATTCCGTGATGAAGTGACTTGCGCTTTACTCCATCAATAGTGACTTTTCCTCCATAAATTGCAGATTTTGCTTCCCTGAGGTATTTTGTGAGCTTTAACGTGTCACGAACCATGACTGCGCTTGGAATTGAAGAGTGTTTTGAGTGAGGTCCTGGCCTTACTGTTACAACAAATCGCTTGTCTTTTCTTGTAATGCCCCAAAACATTGGCGCCATTTGTCGTTTTAGTTTTTTGCTACCTGCTATGCTTACCATTTATTTTTCACCCTTTTTTTCCTTTGATTCTTTTTTTGGCTTTTTTGGCACTGTTTTAGCTTTTGGTACCTTTGGTGTCTTTGTAGCCGGTTTAGATTTTGATTCTTGCTTTGGTTTTGGTTCAGCTTTTTGTGGTGCTTTTTGTTTTTCTTCTACCTCTTTTGGTTTAGTTTCTTCTTTTGGTTTGATTTCTTCTTTTGGTTTTGCTTCTTTTTTCTTTGAAACCTTGGACTTTGTTCCTTCTAGTTTTTGAGTACGCCACTTGTCGCTTGTGTTTAGCTCAGTCACAAGCAGATTTGAAGAATGTATATAGACGTCAAATTGCCCTCCCTTTAGCTTTTCTTTTTTTATTCCCTCAATTGTAACTGCATTTTTTAGAGTGTTAACTTCCTTTACCTTTCCATCAACTCCCTTGAATTCGCCACGCAGCACTCGAACTGTATCGCCAATTGTTACACGAATGCTTCTTGTGCCATACTTTTGCCTGAGATCCTTTGAAAGATGGCTTCCAAGTTGCTTGCTTAGCACATGATATGGTGCTTGATAAAGTTGGCGATTTCTAATTTTTGTCGGCTTCATTTTATACCACCATTGATGCCAAGTTTGCTATTCTTGGCCATTTTTCAGCAGCCTCTGCTGCAACAGGGCCCTTGATGTCAGTTCCTTTTATTTCGCCTTCTGGAGTAACAAGAACTGCAGCATTGTCCTCAAATGATACACGTACTCCGTTTAGTCTTCGAATTGGATATTTTTGTCTGATAATCACAGCACCATAGACTTGTTTTCGTAGCTCAGCTGGACCTTTTTTTACTACAACATTTACAAAATCACCTACTGCAGCTGCAGGCATTCGTGAAACTCGCGTTTTTATTTTCTGCACCATAATAATTTCAACAATTTTTGCACCAGAATTGTCTGCACATCTTATCTGTGCACCTAATGGCAAGACGCGTGTTACATATGGCCTAAATTCTTCAACGCCTTTTGCAGATACTGCACGACTTTTAGTTGACATTAAGATTTAACCTCCACTACTACAAAGGAGACAGATTTTGATAGTGGTCTACATTCTGCTGCTACTACCTTGGCGCCTTCTTGTATTGCAAGACATGATGGGGCAAATGCATGAATTGTGCTCTTGCTTCTTGCGTATCTTTTGAACTTGTCAAGATATTTTGGAGTTTCTCGCTGCACTACAACCATTTTTCTTGCCTTTGCGCTAACTACTGTTCCTTCAAACAGTTTTCCCCGCACTGGCAGGTTTCCATGAAATGGGCAATGAGAATCAGTACATTCTGATTTTGGTGCACTGACAGATAATCCAATATTTCTGCTCATAGCTTTGCCCCCAGTCTATCATGAGGTCTTCGGTTTAGTATGGCGCCATCTAGAACAGCCTGTGTGTCATCTAGTTTGAATTGCCATTTGCTGTTATGTTTTGGGATCATTTTAAGCCCGTTTTTTGTGTCAAGTGTAAACATTGATTTTGTCTCATCAACTATTCTACCAGACAATCCTACAATCTGCTTGTTTGATGAATCCAAAATTTTGGCGTCTAGTCCGATAAGCTCATGAATTGCAATGTTTTCTTGTGTAATCATTTATTTTTCATCTCGTTTAATCTTGTAAGAACTCGCGCAATGTCTCTTTTTAGTGGTTTTATTTTTCCGCTGTCTTTTCGTAGCGTTCCTTTGGCCGATTCTACGTTTAATTTTACTAGATCTGTTCGTAGCTGATCCAGTCTACCTTTAAGATCAGTCTCGTTTAGCTCACGAATTGTCTTCATTTTGAGGTGTGCCATTACTTTAGCTTCTCCTCTACTTCTTCTAGAGTCTCAAGACTCTTCATTTGTTCTGCTTCAAACAAAATTTGTTCAGTTTCGGTTCTTGGCTTTTTCTGCTCAAGCTCTTTAGCTACAATCGCTTCTGCGATTTCTTCAGTTATGACAATTTCTTTTTCCTCTTCTGCCTCTTCTTTTTCTTCTACTTTTGGTGCAACATTCTTTTGTTTTATTGTTGCCATGTCTTTTAGCTCAAATTCTGGCACAACTTTGTCTTTTCTTGCGATTCTGATTCGTATACCAATTAGCCCCATAGGTGTTTTTACATGTACAATGTCTTCATTTACTATAACTTCTGCATGATGACCTGCACGTGGAAGAATTCCAACGGTATGTTTTTCAAACGATGACCTGTCGCCTCGAAGTTTGCCTGAACATGTGATTTGAACACCCATTGCACCATTTTCCATTATTTGTTTTAGTGTCCACATTGTAGCCCGTCTAAACGCAGTACCTCGTTCAATGTGTGAGGCCAATCTATTGCACATTACACTTGAAGAAAGCTCAGGATGGTCGATTTCAACAACTGATAGTTGTGGATTTTTTAGCCCAAAGTCCTTTGCTAAAATCTCAGTAAGTTCACGTATGCCACTTCCTTTTCTTCCAATAACAATTCCAGGCCTTGTAACATGTAGTGCGACTCTGGTTCCTGTTGGTGTTTTTGAAATATCAACTCCAGAATACCCTGCGTCTTTTATTTTCTTTCGCAGATAGTCATTTAGCAACATTACGTTATAGTTGTCTCTGAGTACGTTTTTTACTGCTGACATGACTATACCTCTTGTGCAACCAACTCAACATGTGTTAGAGTATTGTTTTTTGGAGTTGCCCTTCCCATGGCTCTCGGGATAAAACGTTTAACTATCACACCCTTGTGGACTGTGGCGTTTACAATTTTTAGTCTGTCCAAGTCCATTCCTTTGTATTCTGCGTTTGACTCTAGATTATCAAGTAGTTTTACAAATTCGGTTGCTGCCTTTTGTGGATATCTTCCTGCCATGACACCGGGGTCTGACTTGTGGCCCACCTGCTTTTTGTATCGCCTAAATGGGACTGCGTTTTGAAGTGATACGACGCCATTTAGAAAATCGCGTGCCCTTTCAATTGACATCCCCTTTATTGTAACTGCGATTTCTCGTGCATGTTTGTGTGATATTCCTTTTTCTCTCAGGGAAGCACGGACATGTTTTGTGCTATCAAATTTTGCAAATGCGTAATCGAACTGGCCCATACAATCACTTTAGTGGCACATACAGACTGGATCTTGATGCGCCAACGCCGGGTGCACCATGAGATACTCTTTTGTTTGTCATAACATACTCGCCCAGATAATGACCAATCATTTCTGGGATTATAATAACAGGAACAAAATCTTTTCCTGCAAAAGTATTAACAGTTACGCCAACCATGTAAGGCAAGATAATCAGATCACGCAGATGTGTCTTGATTGGTGTTTTTAGTTTGCCTGCCTTTGCAAGCTTGATTTCTTCAATTAATTTTCGCTTTCCATCAGTAATTCCTCGTGTAAGTGATCTTCGCTGTCTTGAGGAGAACAGCAAAAACAGTTTTTCAAGCGACATGCTTTGAAGCTGTTCTAGTGGGACCCCGCGATACTCAAATTGCTTTACCATTTTTTATCACCAATTTGTAAAAAAGCACGCTTGACCATATTATAGCATTCCTATTTTTGTTGCCAAGTCACGCGCCTTTTCTGTTGATTCAAATTTAACATAGGCCTTTTTTCCATAAACCGTTTTTGCTGTGTTAACATCTATTGCCTTTTCATTGTATAATGTGGTTACTGCTTTTGCAATCTTTGATTTTGATGCAAAGCTGTTTACAATAAAGCAGATTTTTTGCTCGTTTTCAACTAGCGCAAATGTTTTTTCTGTGACATATGGTCGCAGTATTATTTTTGTTGCCTCGTCTGTATTCATCTAACATTCACCATTAATTCCAGATGAGTTGACTTGATCTTTGCAATCTCATCTATTGCACTCTTAGAGTATACAGTAAGCCTAATTGGATGAGCACCTGGTGCCAAGTCCAAAACACTAAGGTTGTTTGCAGCTATTACATCGACTCCAGAAAAAGAACCACATGCTCTTGCAAGTTTTTCGGGATTTTTTGTAACAAAGAGTATGCTTTTTCCAATCTTTGTTTTTCTTCCACGCAGTGCAGATTTTCCGGTACGAGCCTTTCTTGTACTTAGTCTTGCAATATCTTGCGACAACTTTAGAGAATCAAGAATTTTTTTCATCTCTTTTGCAGTAGATACAGACTCTATATCATCAGAAACAACAATTGGAAATGATTCAATTCCTTCTACTTTGTGGCCACGCATCTCTACTAGTTCTTTTGAGGCAGTAGCTGCAATTGCAGAGCATAATGCAAGCGTATTTTCTTTTTTGTTTAGTTTTTTGTAAATCACTCTTTCTACAATTGGCGGATGTGCTTGCCTTCCTCCTCGAGTTGACGCAACGCCTCCTGCCTGTCCTTGTCTTCCGCCTCCCCCACCACGCATTCTTGCTATTCTTGCCGTTCCGTGACCGGTTGGAGGATCATTTGACATTGCAACAACATCCATACCGGCAGTAGGATGCCTTCCCTGTCTTTGGTATCTGTGTGAATCAAGATTTACGTAAGCCTTGTGAATTAGATCTTTTCTAAACGGCGTAAAAAATACTGGCGGCAGCTCGACTTCAGATTCTTTAGAACCTGCAAGTGACAGAGCATGTGCGTTCATACAACAACCTCAAGAATGTTTGGCTTGAGAATCTTTGATGGAATTTTTCTTATCTGTGATCTGAATTTAATCAATCTATTGTAGGTTCCAGGAACTGAGCCCTTTACTATTACATAGTCGCCATTTACTGTCCCAAAATGTTTGAAGCCGCCAGACGGATTAATTTTAAATTCGTTTTTTTCGGTGTTACCCATTATCATAATTCTTTTGTTATACTCAACTCTTTGATGGAAACCTCGCTGGCCTCCACGTGGAACTGTATACATTATGTTTGAAGGAGAAATTGGGCCAAGTGAGCCTAGCGCTCTGACACTTTTTCTTGATTTGTGCTGTTTTCTTTTTACTCCATATCTTGTAATTGGGCCTTCCCAGCCTTTTCCTTTTGTTATTGCAGCAACATCAACCATTACACCTGTTTCAAAAACCTGATCAATTTTTACTTCCTTTCCTAAAAGATCTTTTACATACGCAAATTGTTTTTCAACTGTTCCACCTTTTACTGCCACCTCAAAAACAAATGGCTTTTTTTGCTCACGCCCTGCAGCTTGTGGCGAGATTGCAACAAGTGCAAATATTTCTTCGATTCTATGCAGTGACTTTTCTGCCTTTGCTATGTTTTCATCACTTGGCTTTGCAGTAAAAAGTCTTGAAACATACTTTGGCAAGTCTTTTGCATAAACATCAAACGCTGCATGCAGACCCTCATTATTTTTTGAGTATCCACGCATTCCAATTACAACAA
>JAUYOQ010000069.1 GCA_030697975.1 Nitrosopumilaceae archaeon
TGCCATATGTCTTCTTTATTTTTTAGCTACAGGCGTATCTGCTCACTTTCTTGACGCAATTGGAAGCAGGACAAAACCATGGGGTATTCTACCACAGAAAAAACTGTGGGCAATTTCCTTAATCTCACTTGGCTTGGCCTGTCTGATTGGTTTGTACTATGCACTTTTAGATTCTCCACTCTTGGTTCCACTTGGCATCATTGAAGGATTTTTCCTGTTTGCATATAATTTGGAATTATTTGGTGGAAAACTACACAACAATGTATCATTTGTAATTTCATGGGGGGTCTTACCTGTACTTGCAGGATCTGCAATTCAAACAAACTCGGTTTCATTAGAGGGAGGCATCCTTGCAGCGTTGGCTGGGCTTTTGAGCTACATCTTGATAAAAACTTCAAGACGATACAAATATCTCAAAAAAGAATCTACAGATTATTCTGAAATAAAGAAAAAGGAAACCATATTAAAAATCATTAGCCTAGGAGTAATGATTGGAACTGCCTTATTTTTTATTTTAAGATATGTTTAACTGAATTGTAACTGGAGAATTAATGGCAATGCACGATTCTTTTGTAAATACTCTACTTGATGTCCCAGTAGGCCAGATAGAGAAATTCCTTAAGGACAATTTACAAGGCGAAACTCATTTAGAAGTAATTGAGCAAAACTCTACATCTGGCACAAATTTTGTAAGAAAAATTGTAATTACAGTAAATAACTTACCAGTAATCCGTGCCACTGTATCATTTGATTCTAAAAAACTTGCAGAGCCGCTCCTGTCTGCATTACTTGGAAAAAAAGATGGTATTGGGTCCATACTTACAAAAAACAAGATAGCCGCACAAAGAAACATCATTTCATTAGAGCCTGATTCTGATGGTACAGTAAAAAGAAATTATGAGATTATCGATAACAACACCGTATTGTTTTACGTTTCAGAAGAAATACTGCTAGCAAATCTTCTTACCAACAAGAATGGCAGATGAGCCAAGGGTTAGGAGTTTTTGTTCTGTTTGAAGACCGTTATATCTCATGGTCTTTTCATAATCATCTAGCCAGCTAGTGGACCTTATTAATTTTGGAAGATATCTAAACACATCTTTCCAACTTGGAATAAAAATTCCTATAAAATTTAGCACTACAAAATACAAATCCCATAGGTTTTGCACAAAACTATTTTTTGGATATGTGAAATCATGAAAGATTATTGTTCCGCCATCTTTTAGATGTTTGATGCATGCTTTTACCAATGTTTCAGCATCACAATATTTTGGAAGATAAGACGATGTTATGCAATCGAATTTTAAATCAAGATTCAGTTTTTCTGCATCCTGATTTACAAATGTTATATTGCCATAGTTTTGTGAATTTGTTTTTGCCACATCAAGATAATTTTGCATAATATCAACACCAATTATTTTTGCATTAGGATAGGCATCTGCAATTAATCTTGTAAGTATGCCAGTTCC
>JAUYOQ010000080.1 GCA_030697975.1 Nitrosopumilaceae archaeon
AACCATATCCAACAGGCACTGAAATGTTGTGATGTACATCAACAAAATAATTTTCATCTATCAAATCAAGAAATTTTTTTACAATAAACTCAGAAACTAGAGTGTTGTCTGGCTTGTATCCAGTGGTTTTTAATTGAAAATCCTTTTTGTTTGATTTTCTGACATGAACTGTTGTTGTGACTCCATCCTGAATGGAAAAACCTGCACCCAAAGATCCCTTTGACTCTAGTCTCTCACTTTCAAGGTCTGCCTTGAAAAAGCCTGTAATGTGTGCAGGACAGAATGCGACTCCCCTCATGAAGCGATTTAAATTCAGTATAAAATATAAAAATACGGCTTAAACTAATTAAACTGATATAAATTGACTAAATTCATTCGACGCCTACAAAAGATAGGAAGCAGCATTCTAGTTTCATTACCAAAAGAATGGATTGATGCAAACAATCTCAGCAAAAGCATGCCAGTTGAGATTGAAACAGGACAAAATAGTATCTCAATTACTTTAACCAAGGGCACAGAACCATCAAAAGAGATCGTAATCTCATATCCTCTTCCAAAAGAAGAAAACATTGTAGCTAACATCACTGGCGCATATCTTCTTGGCTATGATGTGATCAACATCAAATCAAAATCTACAATTCCAGTTGGAGATAGAGAAAAAATCCGTGGTTCGTTGAGAAGACTTGTTGGTATGGAGATATTTGAAGAAGACGCATCAAACATCAGAGTACAGTTTCTCTTAGACGAATCAACTCTAAGCCCTGAAAAAATTTTCAGACGTATGAGTTCGATTGCTTTTGGAATGTTTAATGATATATTACTGGGCCTACTATCTGATGATAAATCAAATCTTCAAACTCTAACTAATCGTGACGATGAAATAGATAGACAAGACTTCCTACTTGTACGATTAATTCGAAGTACAATGGTTGATAAGAGACTTGCCGGTATTTTTAATCTAGAAAATATAGATATCCTAGACTATAGAATTGCAGCAAACTTACTTGAAACAG
>JAUYOQ010000081.1 GCA_030697975.1 Nitrosopumilaceae archaeon
CACCATACTCACAGTCATTTAGTATAGACAAGACAAGCTACACGCCAGGCTATGTAGTTTGTGTAACAGGAAAAGGAGAACCAAACAAATCTGTAGAGCTCACGATGACAAGTCCTGACTATGAAGAACAGACAGCAAATACCACTGCACTAAGTGATGGTACATTTACACCAGTATTCATCTTGCCTTCTGATGCAAAAGCAGGGGACTGGAGTATTGTTGCAACACAAAATGACAAAGAAGTAAAGGTAAAGTTCAAAGTAAACGGTTAATCATAAATTTTTGATTTAATTTATTTGGAATTTTTTATTTTGCAATTATTCCAATATCCATGTGATTGTTCATCATTGACATCATGGATTTTCCTGCTGGTATGACATGCGTATGCATTGTATAGTATCCTTTGTCGGTTGGAGTAAATTTGACTAGATATTTACCAGATCCTATGTTTTCTGCTTTGGACATTCTTTCCATCATGTCCATCATTGTCATCTTATTCATTGATGCCATTGGTGCACCTTCCTCTATGTGAAGGACTACGTCTGCGTTGGCTAGTGGTTTGTTTGTCTTTTTATCTAAAACCAACAAGGTAATTTTAGATTCTTTTCCAACCTTTACTACCTGACCAGTGGCTTTTATTATAACATCTTCTGGAACACTATTCATCATTGTTTGGCACATTGCCGTCACAGAACCCATGTTATTTGATCCCATCATTGAATACATGTTGGTGGTATCAGAAGACATAGAGGCAAAAGCACTAGCTGTTACAAAAATTCCTAATGCTGATAACACTCCAAAAATTATTTTTTTCATTAAACGGAGTATGTTTCTTTGATATATGAATGCAGTATTTTACAATTGTAAAGTGCCATTGTTAAATATCTCATTTTAAGATGAGTCAATGAAAATGAAAATCAAAATATTGGGTTTTTCATTAAGTTTGGAAAAATCTCTTTATGTAATTTGATTAGCAGGAGATTCTATTTCAGATGAATAAAAGACTAACAATACCAAGCAACAAAAAACTTCTCCTTGTTGGATATGTGATTCTTGTACTTGTGATTGGAATCATAATAGTAGTTTTTCTAAACAGCCAGGATACTGTTTCTTCAGCTAATTCTAGAACTGTACCTTGGCGTCATATACATGGATTAGGCATTGAACCTGCGGATCGTACTATCTTGTATATAGCTACACATGGTGATTTTTATCATAGCCATGATGGCGGACCGCCATTCAAAGTTGACATTGTTAGAGCAGACTATATGGCATTTAATGCACCACCAACTATAGGAATTCCACTTTATGCAAGTGGTCATCCATCTACTGGTGGAAATACAGGTTTGATAAAAAGTCTTGATGGTGGGCAAAGCTGGGAAAGAGTTACAACAATTTTGGAACCTCCAGTTGACTTTCATGCAATGGCAATCAGCAAAAGTGATCCTAGTATCATAATAGGATTTGATAGTGGTGGCCGTGGATTGTTTAAGACGATGGATGCTGGTATAACATGGGATACACTACAATATCCAGACGTTGTTTCTGCTCTTGCAATTTCGCCAAACGATCCAAACATGGCATTTGCAGGAACTGGAAAGGGAATATTTGTTTCAAATGATGGTGCAAAAAACTGGACTCAACTTGAACCATATAAGGGAATTCTCATTTTTGCATTAACGTTTGATGATAATGGTATTTTGTATGCATCGGCAGCAAACTTTGGTCTTTTAAGATCATCAGACCTTGGAAAAACTTGGGAAAGTCTCAAAGGTCCTAGTCTTACAATAACAAGTATTGCTATTGATTCACAAAACAAGATAATCTATGTTGCTGGATACTCATCAGAAGGTTTCCAAGAAGTTTATCGAAGTACAAATGATGGAGCAAGCTGGAATCTAATAGGAACAAACAAAGAATCCTGAGTTTGACAT
>JAUYOQ010000083.1 GCA_030697975.1 Nitrosopumilaceae archaeon
AAAGGAAAAACCAAAACTGAAATCAGAATTACCAACTGATGAGCAGGTAGCACATTTCTGCAGTGTGTTGTCGTATCAAGTTCAGATGATTTTTTTGATCCTGTATAATTCTGGCCTGAGAATAGGCGAAGTACTAGAACTCAGAGAGTCAAACATCAGCTTTGAGCTAAACATGATTGATGCTTCACAAATCCATACAGGTGAAACAAAATCCTCCTGGATTAGCTTTGTCACAAAACAGACAGCAGAGTATTTGGAACACTATCTGTATTCAGACGAGATAGATCCTGCACAGGATGATCCTAAACTATTCACTATTTCATACAAGACGGTACAAAATAAGTTCAAGCAGGCATCTGAGATGACTGGAATCAACATAAATCCACACCTTTTGAGAACTATTTTCACAGAAAAGTGCAGGGAGGCAGGAATTGACAAAGAATACATCAATGCATTTTGTGGAAGGGCACCAAAAGGGATGCTGGAGTCAAACTATACAGTTTACGGACCAAAATCGCTAAGAAAACAATACGACAAAGCAGAACCACATCTCTATCTGAAGCATTTGTCATGATTTTCACAAAAAAACTTTTCACAATATGTCACAATTTGATACAAACACTGGTTGTAGCTTTTTTGTTACACATGAAATATCTTTCACAAACAGTTTCTGTTACGCACAAAATTCCTATAAAATCTGTTTGTAACGATTTGTGGTTCGCGACTTCGCGTAATTGTGTGAATTTCTTGGTTTTGCCACATTTTAGAACCGTGCCAAATCGTGATGCGTGACAGCCATGAGTTTTGCAGGATAATCCTTGGGGAGATTATGCATATGTGCTCAGAGCTGAATAATCACAAAATTTTTGATCAACCTTTTTTATTAGTTAATAAGCAATTAACAATTTCAAGAAAAAAGTCGAATATATTATTTTGATATTTGCTCTTTTATGAAACAAATCATAGATTCTAATTCTTTTGGTATTTTATTTTCAGCTATTTTTTCTAGAATAACATTAAGATTTTTCAACGGTTTGCTTTCTCTTTTAGTAACCTTCGTTTGTAGAGCTCCTTCTAAATCAGTTGTAAAAACGAATATGCCATG
>JAUYOQ010000088.1 GCA_030697975.1 Nitrosopumilaceae archaeon
GGTTGCAATCGAAGGAGATATGTCACAAAACCAACGTGAACAGTCAATGGGAAAATTTAGAACTGGAAAAGCAGATATGCTTGTTGCAACCGACGTTGCAGCACGTGGAATTGATGTTCCTGAAGTAGCGTTAGTTGTTAACTATGATGTGCCAAATCAAGAGATGGTTTATTTCCATAGAATTGGAAGGACTGCAAGACCAGGCAGACTAGACGCAAAAGGAAGAGCGATAACATTGGTGTCCTATTCTTCAATTGGAGACTGGAACATAATTAAAAGACAAACAAAGGTGCAGATGACTGACCTTAATGAAAAAATGGGAATCAAAGTAAGTATTCCAGATCCTTTAAAAAGAGAGATTAGATCTAGAAGCTTTGGTCAGTATAGAAAAACAGGATACTCTGGAAGAGGCGGACATGACAACAGAGGATCCGATAGACATCAAAGATATTCTGATAAAAAAAGTTATTACGGTTTAAGAAGTCGCTGGTAAGTTTAAAGACAAGTAACTGCAATAGTAGTTGTAGAAAAAATAATGCATGTTGGATACGTTTTGTTAAACTGTGATCTAGGTGCTGAAGAATATGTGGTTGATGAATTAAGACAAATACCACAAGTAAAGAAGGCGTATCTTACATTTGGTGCATATGATGCAATAGCTGAGATTCATGCAACAACACAAGAAGAATTTGATAAAACTGTTTCATCAAAGATTAGACGACTAGCTCGTGTAGTAAGTACAATGACACTTAATGTAGTAAATCCCGAATGATTGTTATAAGCTAGATTATCAAGTAATTTATTGTAAAATTATACGTGTACCGCTTTTTTGCTTTAACAATGTAGTTTTAATGAAATGTTAAGAAATTTCTGTCAGGCAAATTTTGAGAATGGGAGAAGCCAATAGGCCATAACTCCTGAAGCAATGAAAACGTAAGTAAAACAGCCCATCGAAAAATAATATGAAAATTGCATCTTCTTTGCTACTGTCTTTGCTTGTTCTAATCCGGTAAAAACTAGATAACCTACAAGTATTGCGATCATAGAATAAAATTCAATGTCACTCGTCTTGTGTTCAAATGTAGGCTCAACAGCGTCAGCTATAATGAATGCAAAACACACAGCCATTACAAACATGGATATGAAGGGTTTTAGAGAGCGTTTCCTTCTTATAATTTTTTGAGCAATCCGTTCGGCAAATATCATTAATCCAAAAGTGATGAGGAAGTTAAGAAATGATTCCACACTATATCTTACATGAATTTGCTTAAAAATATTAGACGATTATTTCAAAACTTGACTATAAGAATCAGAAACTCATACCTATTTTATGTCAAAAAACGGTATAGATGACGAACTACCAATAGAAATCAAATTTCTCATTTCTTCTGAAGTTTTTGCCACAAAAAATAATCTAATGCTTCAATATTTAACAACTTTATTAACAAATTAACGAGGATTTTGCCATGGGCGAAGAATCAAAAGGATTTGAACACGGGGCATTAATTGGACTTGGGTTAATGATTGCGTCACAAATAACTTTGCCATTTATTCAAAATCCCGCAAC
>JAUYOQ010000091.1 GCA_030697975.1 Nitrosopumilaceae archaeon
TGGGTCTGATAAGATACTTGGCAAAAGAAGCTCTTCGAGAAATAGGCAACAAATCACGTGAATTCTACGAATTTGTACTTCCGCCAGTTGACATGCAAATTGATGATAACAATTTAACAGTAACAATTGACATGCCTGGATTTGATAAAAAAGACATAAAATTGAAAATTCAGGGAAACGTTCTTTCTGTCAACGCCAAGAAAAATAACACAGAGCAGCAAAGTGGGACAATTATCTGGAAACAAAGACCAAACATCATTGATAAAAAAATTAGACTGCCGATTAGAATCAAGGAAGGCGAAGAAAACGTCAAGTCAGCAAAGTATGCAGATGGAGTTCTCACCATCCAGATTCCAATAGCTGATGGCGGAAAACAAATTTCAATCGACTAGCGTTTTCTAAAAGCAGCAAAAATTCCCATTACAACTAATGAACCTATCATGCCTGCAATGCCAATTATATTATTTGATGAATAAAGAAATGCCGAGCCAACAAAAACTGCTGAGGACAAAATGCTTCCACAAAGCAAAACATTTGATTTTAGTTTAGAGTTTAGCTGCAACGATCTGTTTTCATCCAGGAATTTTTTTAGCTCAGGCGCAATTGAGATCGTGGCATCAATTGATTCTGCAAATCTTGTAAATGAATACTTGAGCTCCTCAATGTATGCGTCCTTGATCAATTTTTCTTCTTCTAGAATATTTTTCAACACTTTGACAAATTTAAAATCGGCTTTGTGTGTTTTGTAAATTCCCTCAATTATCGATGACATCCGCAGATACAGTGCAAGATGTTTTGGCAGGATAAACGGAAAGCGACTCATTGTCTTGTTTGCAAGCTCCATTAATGCTTCTACTTCCATCTCATCAGGTTTTTTTCCATGCATTGCACGAATTGACATCTCAATTCCCTTTTCAATTACTGAACGGTTAAAATCAGATGTTAGCATGCCAAGATCATTCATCGCATTTACAGTTCGACGGGGATCTTTTTCAACTAGGGCAAGATACAGACGCACTAGACGCAATCTTGTTTCGTTGTCTAGTCTTCCTACCATTCCAAAATCGTACAGAATCAACGAGCCGTCCTTTGCTACGGAGATGTTGCCAGGATGCGGGTCTGCATGAAAGATAGAGTGCCGCAAT
>JAUYOQ010000110.1 GCA_030697975.1 Nitrosopumilaceae archaeon
CTTGCGCACTTGAAATATCACCTTTGTCAAGTATTGTGACGCTAGAGCCACTCAAGCTTTCAAAAAATAATGTCATAGTTGTATCTGAAAAGTCAGTGATACCAAGTTGATTTTGAAATGATCGAAAATCGTAATTAATCCAGTTTGTTCCATCAGTTCCTAATTCGTCGTCATCAATTAACATATCTTGAAGTGTGTCTGCAGTTATGCCTAGGTTGATTGAAATTTTTTCAAAATCTGTTGCTGAACTAACACTTCGTGTATCAATTAGTAAAATATCGGAATTTGTGTCATTTACTCTAAAAGTTATAGATGAGATTCCCGAAGAAGTAAGTGACGTGCCGGATGTTTCAAAAAATTTTACCTCAGATGCCTTTTCTAGTGTGACCGGGTTTCCTATCTGGATTGAAGGAATAATTGATGTGCTGTTATAAACATGGAAATCATCTTTTTTCATTGAACTCAGGTTTTGATCAGGATCTACCAGAGTTACTGCAAACTTTTTGCCTGGAATTAAGGTAGAAATTTGCATTGATTTAGATGCCTTTTCTCCAAGAGACATAGAAGCTGTAAAGGTGCCAGATAAAATAGATGCAGATTGGGAGTTATATTCAATTATAGCAGTTTGGCCACGTGGCGCAGAACTTGAAATTTTAGTATTTGATTTAGCCTGATAATCAGAATTTACAAAAATTCCAGAATTTGGCTCAGTTTCAGCAAAAGTTACAATGTTTGCTGTCCCATCAGAAAGTGTATTTGATGGCTGAATCTGGTTTGTTTTTAGCTCAGCTATAGAGCCTAGGTTTAATGATAATTTGCCATTTTTTTCAAATCCAAGGTTTGATAGACTTGATACAATGTTGATAAGGCCAGATCCCCCATTTGCAGCATTAGCGCCAGATTTTGTAAATGCGTGATAGTATGTTTTTTGCGTTGAACCTGCAGTAAATGTCCAAGTGTCTTCATCTGTAGGATCTTGATTTAGCTGCATGTCATAGATTGTTACAATTACATCAGAGTTTGTTGGGTAGCTAGTTCTGTCAAGATTTATTGAAATATTTTCAATATCATCATAGTGAAGTGTGGTTGATTGTGTACCTCCTGCACGATTGTACATTATTGTAACATCATTGCTAAATGAAAATAATTGTACTACAGGCCAAATGTCTGCATCTATTCCTATTTGGCCAACTCCAACATTAGAATTTTGATTTAGACTCGATGGATTTCGTACAACATTGTTAATAGCTGAAGTTGGACTACTAGGAATACCTGTACATGTACTAAATGATGATTTGCCATTTGTGGTGCCAGATATACCGGCAGTAGTTGAAATTGCAACTCCGTCGGTGTTAGAAAAACCAACACCTAATACAGAAGCATCGGTGTTTGGACCAAAAAAAACACCAAAGTCTAATCCTTTTCCAGCCACCCCACTGCTTGCTATATCATCTGCTTCCTGTGCCTTTTCTTTGTTAGCAAAAT
>JAUYOQ010000113.1 GCA_030697975.1 Nitrosopumilaceae archaeon
GACCAGCTTTTGGTCATAATCTCAACTATTCGAAATCGCGAGATGATGGCCCGTGGCCTTGTAAAAGACCTAGCAAGAAGGCTTCAGACCTTAAGAAAAGAGCGAGGCTACAACCCAACTGATGTTCTAAACGTAGCCTCAATTCTCGATTTAGATGAAGAATCACTTGAGATGGCAAAAGAAAAGGCAAAGGAATTGGCATTTTTAGTGCGTGTAAAGGAGGTCAATTTTACACAGTCCTGCAGAAGCAACAAATACGATGATATAGATGGCCAGAAAATCAAAATATCTGTAGAAAAAGGTTTGTTATGTCCACATATCTCCCAAGTGTAATATCAATTAAAAATCGAATAGAATTAGTCTATCAAATGGTTAGCTTTTAGTAAATCAGGCATAATAAATAAGAAAACTGTATAGTCATAGCATGGTAAAGCAGATCAGCTTAGATACCTGGTCAGTACAGCACCTCACAGATCTTCTTCGCAAGGGTTCACTTGTTGTAGCAAAAACAAACACACCACTAGTGCTTTACAGACAAACCCTAGAAGAAAACGACAACGCCTATGAGGAAATAGTTTGCACTCTGACAAAAGATTATGTAATTGAGCAGCTTGTGACTTCAGGTGGTATCATAGCTCCGGCATTTCATCAACAGCTAGTTTTTACATTAGATGAATTCCCAGACAGGTTGCTAAGAAAAAGCAAGGATCTGTTTTTACAAATTGTTGAAACATTAGAAAATCAAATAGAATAGTTATCATACAGATTATAAGGACGTGTCTGAATGATTTTTGCATGCGTCTTTTGGAGTACCAAGCTAAGCAGTTGTTTGCAGAATATGGAATCAAAATACCAAAAGGCGTAACATCAAAAAACATTGAGCAAGGAAGAAAGGATGCAAAGGAGATTGGATTTCCATTTGTTATCAAGGCCCAAGTCCCAGTAGGTGGCCGTGGAAAAGTAGGTGCCATACAAAAGTGCAATAATGCTGATGAGTTTGAGCTAAAATATTCACAAATCTTAGAAATGACAGTCAAAGGAGAAAAAACACGAGCGATTTTACTTGAAAAGATGGCAGAGTACAAAAAAGAGCTTTATCTTTCTCTGTTTTTAAACCGCGGCAAAAGATGCTACACAATTATTGCATCATCTGAAGGCGGTGTTGAAATCGAGTCTGTCAAAAATCAGGTAATACGAGAGATTGGCTTTGGTAATGTTGAAAAATCTGTGACAGAAGAGGTTGCAAAAGCAATTGGCCTCAAGGATAATACCATAAATGAATTTGTTGACCTAGTACAGAAATTATCAAAGCTTACAATTGAAAAAGAAACTGAACTTGCAGAAATTAACCCGGTTGCAGTTTTAAATGATGGTAGTCTTCTTGCATTAGATGGCAAGATAATAACTGATGATAATGCAAGCTTTCGACACCAAGAGCTTGTAAAATTCCAAGAAAGATCAGAGCTTGAAGAAAAAGCTGAGAAAAGTGGCTTTACACTAGTTGAACTAGATGGAAATATTGCAGTTGTAGGAAATGGCGCAGGACTTGTCATGTCAACACTTGATATGCTTGCAGACAATGGTGGAAAGGCTGCTTGCTTTTTGGATGTTGGCGGTGGTGCCACAACGGAATCAGTCTATGAAGCTCTAACATTAGTTAGTAAAATGAACAAAGTCAAAGGAATTCTTGTTAATCTTTATGGAGGAATTGTCAAAACAACAACAGTTGCCTCAGCATTTATCAAGGCTTATGATGAAAAACTAATCGATCTGCCAGTATTTGCAAGACTGATGGGAGCAGAGTCTGACAAGGCAAAAGAGATGTTAAAAAATACAAAAACAAAATTGTTTGATTCTGTTGAAGCAGCAATCAATGCTGCAGTAATTGGAATAAGAAAATGAATAACATATTTGAGCTTCTTCAAGGAAGACAAGGAGATCCTGACTATAAGAAAAAACCAGTAATAGTACAAGGAATTACAGGAAAGTTTGGTTCACTTCACACAAGATTGATGATGGATTATGGAACAAACATTGTAGCCGGTGTTACACCAGGCAAAGGTGGTCAAAAATTTGAAGAAATTCCAATATATAACACAGCAAAAGAAGCTGCAAAAGCAACAGGGGCAAAAATTTCAATTCTGTTTGTTCCTGCAAAATTTTTTCTTGGTGCTGCAGTTGATGCACTTGAAGCAGGCATAAAGCTTCTCGTTGCAATACCTGAACATGTTCCAGTACGAGACACTATGACTGTGCTTGAGCTTGCAAAGAAAAATGACGCAATTATGATTGGTCCAAATACGCCAGGCATAATGATTCCTGAAGTCATTAAAATCGGCATAATGCCTGCAAGCTCCTTTAGAGCGGGAGATGTTGCAGTACTATCAAAAAGTGGCACTTTGATGTACGAGGTTTCACATAACCTAACTGAGGCAGGATTTGGTCAATGTATAACACTTGGCATTGGTGGCGACCCAATCAATGGTACAACACTCATTGATGCATTTGATATGGTAAAGGACTATCCTGATCTTAGAGGCATTGTTATTGTAGGAGAGATAGGTGGCGATGCAGAAGAAACACTTGCACAGCATGTTATTGATTCTAATTTTGAAAAGCCAATTGTTGCCTATGTTGCAGGTCGTGCCGCGCCAAAGGAAAAAAGAATGGGTCATGCAGGTGCAATAGTTTATGGAAACTATGGTTCTGCTGAATCAAAGGTTTCAATGTTTAATAAAGCAAACATACCTGTTGCCAAAAGACCTGCAGAGGTGCCCATGCTTTTGGCAGGCAAGTTTTAAAAATACAAGGATTAAAAGGGAGTCTTTTTGAGGAAAGTTGTATGCCAATAACTGATTCAGAAAAAAAACAAATTGCTCAAAAAGCGCGTTTACATCTTAAGATCTGTTTTCATTGTGGAGCACGAAATTCAATTTCTGCAACAAGATGTAGAAAGTGCCACAATAGTTACCTAAGACTGAAAAACAGAACACTTGGCATAAAGAAGTAATACAAAAAGACAAAAGCCTCCTTTATTTTATGACCTTTGGACCGGTAGTCTAGTGGTTAGGATGACGCTCTCACACAGCGTAAAGATGCAATCAAACATCTCGCTAAGGTCATGGGTTCAAATCCCATCCGGTCCACATCATGTGTGCGTTCAAACACCCCAAAAATTGGGTTCAGACTGCTTTCCGGTACACATTATTTTATAAAATAGAAATTTTTGTTGTTTTATCTAACAAGTACTTCAATAAATTTAGTGAGTTTTTTGTCTAATGGATGTTTTTCTATCTCGGCTTTGATCTTGTCTGTAATGGTATAGTAATTATTTCCAAATATTTCCTTTAGTATTGTGTTAAGATGTTCTGGATGGCTATAACAATCAGAAAACCTACAATAGAAATCTGCAAACAGTCTTTTTTCAACTAGTGAACATGTTTCCTTGCTGATATCAAGCAGTATTTTTTCTATGATTACAGAAACTAGATCTTGTCTCATTCGTTCTTTTGGCGTCAACGAGTTATAACTTTGGTTTTGCAAGTTTAATAAGATAGCGAATTTAATTTGAGGGCGATTTTGAGATTTTTCTAAGTATCGCAGTGACAACAAATGTTATCATGATTTTTCTTGCAGCTTGGACAGCTAACTGCTCCACCAAAATGACATTTACAGTCACAAACTTGTTTCATATCTAGTTACCCGTGAATATGATAGTAAACATTTGCCATATACATAAGGAATATTATTGAAAAGATAAAATTTCAATTGGTATTTTAAAGGTCAGAGTCAAACTACGAAAATGCAACGATTTGGAACAGGAAGATGGGATCTTTCCTGTCTTGTTAAAAATCCAAACAGTGCTCAATTTGCACAAAAAATTCAAAATATTGAAAAAAATGTTAAACAGTTTGAAAAAATAAAGCCTAGTCTAAATCCGAATATACAATCAAAAAAGTTTCAAAATATCCTACATAATTTAGAAGAGATTTCAGAAAAGATTAGCACAGTTGCAGGTTATGCGCATCTTTCCTATGCTGCAAATACCCAATCAGATGAGGCCACATCACTTGTAACAAAGATGACAAAGCTAGCTGCAGATATCGAAAATCGTACACTCTTTTTTGATCTTTGGTGGAAAAAAAAGATTGATGAGAAAAATGCAAAAAGACTCATAAAAGATGCAGGGCAGTTAACCAACTACTTACGATTCAAGCGCCTCATGGCAAAATATTCTCTTAGCGAGCCAGAAGAGAAGATCATAAACACGCTTGATGTCACTGGCATTTCTGCACTAGTCAAGTTGTATGATAAGATAACAAATGCGTTTGAATATATTGTAAATATAGATGGAAAAAAACGTCGACTGACAAGAGAAGAGCTTGCAAGCCTAGTTCGAAGCTCAAAGCCAAAGACAAGAGAAACAGCCTACAAGACACTGCTTGGCAAATATTTTGACAACAAGGGTGTGCTTGGCGAAATTTATCAAAATATAGTACTAAACTGGAAAGATGAGGGAATTGAGATCAGGGGATTTTCTTCACCTATCTCGATTAGAAATATTGGAAATGATGTTGATGATAAAACTATAGATTCCCTCTTAGACGTGTGTAGGAAAAACGCTTCTGTCTTTCAGAAATTCTTTTTGCAAAAGGCAAAACTGCTAGGATTAAAAAAACTTCGCAGATACGATCTTTATGCTCCTGTCACATCCAAGATAAAAGAAAAAAACTATTCTTATGACAAATCTGTAAGGCTAGTCTTAGATTCACTTGAAAAGTTTAGCCCCAAATTAGCAGATTTTGCAAAAGATGTTTTTGTTAAAAGACACATTGACTCAGAAATTAGACTTGGAAAACGTGACGGTGCTTTTTGCAGCACCATAGCACCAAAAATTGCACCATATGTTCTTGTAAATTTTACAGGAAAGATACGTGATGTGTTTACGCTTGCGCATGAATTAGGCCATGCGGTACACAGCAAGGCAGCATCAGACAAATCAATCTTGGTATTAGAAGCGCCATTGCCTCTTGCAGAGACTGCGTCAACGTTTTCAGAATTGTTGCTATATGATAATTTATCAAATGCAATATCAGATGAAGAAAAAAGACTATTGCTTGCAGAAAAAATAGATGATCTTTATGCTACCATACTAAGACAGACGTTTTTTACACTCTTTGAAACAAAAATCCACAAGCAAATATCAGAGGGCACTATAGTTGATGAAATATCAAAAACTTATCTTCACAACCTCAAAGAACAGTTTGGCAGCTCTGTTAGTCTAACAGATGATTTTTCAATAGAATGGAGCTGTATCCCGCACTTTTATCATACACCATTTTATTGCTATGCCTATTCATTTGGAAACCTTCTTGCATTGTCATTATTTCAAAGATACAAAATTGAAGGAAAAGACTTTGTTCCTATTTATCTTAAAATTTTAGGAGCTGGTGGTTCACAAAAACCAGAATCACTACTTGCCGAATATGGATTAGATATTAGTTCAGAAAAATTTTGGCAAGACGGCCTTGATTATGTAAAAAATCAAGTAAAGACACTAGCATCATTAAACTAATTTTTAAAAATGGGGCTGGCAGTCTTACGCATCGACTGCCAGTCATTGTTCCCCTTCGGTTTGAATCGATGTCGCACTGGGTTGCTTTGAGAATAATTTAAACCTTTGAGAATTATTTCGTTATTTTTAATTCAAAGATCAAAGCCATAGTAAGCTTAATACTTTCATAGTCAATATGGCCATCTTGTGTACAAATTTGCAATTTTAATGTCAGTTGTAGTTTTTTTACTTTTTGCTACAAACTTTGCATATGCTCAAAAGCCACAACTTGCTACTTTTCAAGAAATCGCTCAAGTAATAGTTGACCAAAAATTGTCAAACAATGTTACTGCCTCAGTTACTCTTCAGAGCACAAGCAACCAAGAGATAAGAATTCCATCTGAGCTTGAAAGGAGAATTCTTGATACTGAAGGACTGATTGCAGTTGTAGTAACAAGTGAGGAACGTTGCATACTTGGCGTAGAGTTTGATTCCTGTGTTTTGATAAATATCTCAAGGGAAGGAATCGAAGGCGGCATTGTCGCCATTCAAGATAGGGCAAAAGAGGTTGGAGACTCGCTTATTGATGAGCTAAATACTACACTAGATACTGATGCAAAGTTTCATTCAGTCTTTGTTCATTTTGAAGACAATGCAAATGTTGCACTTGACACATCAGGCGTAGTATCTGGTAGAGGCACTGTATCTGCAGTATACACGATGTCAAAAGAGGATACTGCATCAATGTATGAAAAGCTTACATCTATTCTTCTTCCTCAAGTTATCCGAGATTCAGGCGGTTTTTATAATACAGCAAGGAATCTTGCGTCCCAGCCAAATGCCAAAATGACATTTTCAATTCTACCGCAAAACCAGATTGCGCTTTATCAGATAAAAGTGACAGTTGATTATCCAAATAGTGCAGATGATGTTGAAATAGTAGATCCTTTAAAATTTTTAAAGGCCGAAAAACTTGAAAGATCAAATTATTTTTCACAAGGATTCTATCCACTAAATTCGCTGTTTCAGGTGATAGTGTTAACACAGGAACCACTTAAGGTTAAGGAAGTAAACAGCAAGATAATACCAACTATACTAAGTAATGGCGAGAAATTTCCAAAAGACATTACTGAAAAGGGATGGAGCTTTATCTCAGAGTCAGGAGACAAAATAGAAGCAATGTACCTATTTGGAAAAGATTTTACTGTGACAAAAGACGAGCTTGTTTTGACACTAACGTCTGCTGACAGTACAGAGCCAATAAAAGAAAACATTGCAAAATCTAGCTCACAAGAAATTGATCTATCTCAAGTCTATATTATTGTGGGAATAGTAGCAGCTGCAGCTGTTGCTATTGCGTTTTATCTAAAAGGGTTTAGAGCAAAACACTAGAGAAGTAAGACTGCTGCTGCAAACACTGTAGTCCATCTTCCTTGTTTGTCACCAATTGCAGTCTGGGTAATATTTCTTGTTTTGTAAATTTGGCCTGATATGTTCCACTGTTGTCTTTTCTCATCCCAGCTCTTGTCAATATCAAATGGTATGCCTAAAGATGAGGCAAGCATTTGTGCTGCAATGTCTTCTGCATAGTCGCCTGCCTCTTTTTCTGTCTGACCAAATGAGTCGTATTCTGAAAGATAGCCATAGTGTGTTTTGTCTTTTGGTTGCGCTATCCCAACAGATGCTGCAGTTAATCTATGAGGTTCGTTTGTTTGGTTTCTAGAATATATAGTAAAAAGTATCTGTCCGGGATCTATTAGTTTTAGCCCCTCTGTTTTTGAGACAAGTTTTGCGTCGGGTGGAAAAATACTTGAGATTAGCACTAGGTTTGTTCCTGCAATGCCAGCATCCCTTAACGCATATTCAAAACTTGTAAGTCTGTCTTCATGTACACCTTTTCCTCGTGTAAGAAACAGTTTTTTTGGAACTAGGTCCAGCAAATCTCAAACTTTTGGAAAACTTTCATTATTTATACTTTGATTAATGATAAATTAGTTTAGTTGTTTTAGTGTTTCAGCTATTTCTTTTCCATGATTTTCAACATCAATGTCATGAAAAATTTTTCTTACTACGCCTTGTTTGTCTATAATAAAGGTTGAGCGCTTTGCAAGACCTGCAATATTTAATCCAGCATATGCCTTGCATGCTTGTTTTGTTGGATCGCTTAGATGTAGATACGGAATGTTGTATTCTTTAACAAACTTTTTTTGGTCCTCAACTGTGTCAACTGAAATTGCAAACAATACAGAGTCAGTTGAAATGATATCAGAATATGCCGATATGACGCTTTTTGCCATCTTGTATACCTTTTTTGAAGGGCATGCAAAAAGATGGTTTTTTGGATAAAAACACAATACTACATTTTTTTTGTTTTTAAGAGAAGAAAGACTAGCGGGACTTCCATCGCTAGCTTTTAGCTCAAAGTCAATAGTGGCATCTCCTTCTTTCATTAATTTACGGTGTAAATTCCTCCATATAGTCATATCAAGTAATTGACTAATGTGACAGCTAGCACATTTATAGAATAAATCAAGTTATAGCAAAATATGGATTTTAGTCATTTAACTGCATTATTTGCATTGGATACAATTTTACAATCAGAAGGTTTTGTTATTGGGTACTATGTTTTTACAGTTGCTACATCACTTATTCTAGTCAAGGAAACAAAGAATCGGTTTTACGATCTAAAAAAAGGAATAAAATCAATAAAATTTGCGCCGTTTGCATTTGGAATTGTATTAGGCTATGTTATTCTTGCATACCCATATGTTGATTCAATTCCTGTTTTGAATTGGAGCTGGCTTGGCTACAATATTGCCTTTGGCCCTTTTGCAGATGAAGGATTCTGGGGGATTTTACCATTCATTCCAATCTTGATCTACATGTTTATTCACATAAACTATGTTGAAGAACTATACTTTAGAAGATCAAAAAAGATGGTTATTGCTTGGGCACTTGTTCACATAGCAATGGGCATAAAGGTGCACATGGCAATAATGCTAATACCTGTTGGCTTTCTTTTCAAATACATTTATGACAAAAAAGGCCTAACTCATTCTTATGCCATGCACTTTGCAACAAACATTTTGATTGTTATAACATTATTCCTTTCGTTTGTCCCGTAACTTTGGTTCCTGAGTTAAAAACACATAACCAAACAAGCCTCCAAGACAAAGGTTGATCACCCCAAGAAATACGATCATAATGGGTGGGTTGTTAGGACCATAAAGACCATAGATTATTCCCCATCCAGCAGTTCCAAAAAAAAGTGCCATCAAAATCTTTAGTCTTTTTGGCTGGATGTATCTCATCGACGTTGCTCAAGTGATGACGATATTAAAGAGTGGTGGCATCTTGACAACATTTTAAACTGTCCAAATTTTGTTGTTACATCGTGCCAATGTAGCTCAGCCTGGCTAGAGCGCTCGCCTTGTAAGCGAAAGGTCGCGAGTCCAAATCTCGCCATTGGCTTCATTTTTGTTACAAGATTTTATCATTATTTGTCCAAAATTTTTTAGTAAGGGTTTATTAGACGGCATAGATCCCAAGCTTGTAGAATAATGACGAACAAGCAATGAGCTTTTTCTGTCATTGCTTTGAATGATAAAAAATGACAACGTTTGAACAATTGGGAATTACAAAATCAATCCTTGATGGGTTAAAGGAGATGGGCTTTAACGAAGCGTTTCCAATACAGGTAGCTACTATCCCTGTTTTACTTGCAGGCAGAGATGTTGTTG
>JAUYOQ010000120.1 GCA_030697975.1 Nitrosopumilaceae archaeon
TTTTGGCCTTGATTTGTCAACGTTTGATGACAGGAATTTTAATTACGACGCGACGAGGACTGGTACCACCCAAACATGCAGGGTCGGGCGTAGAACGCCATGGCATGGTAGTCCAAAGCGTTCCTTAGAACTTTGGCACCATTCCACATTTTATGAAATGGCAACATTCCAAGTTTCCTCGTCACCTAATATACGTCAAAATAATACTTAAAGTGCACTCATCTTTCTCTAATTTAAAAAGAGGTTTTCGATCTAATTAGATAGATAATCGAGGATCAATCTTACCCCAAAGCCTGTTGCGCCCTTTGGATTGTAAGACTTTGGCTTTGTGCCTGTCTGAATCCAAGCAGTTCCTGCAATATCAAAATGTGCCCATGGTGTATTGCCAACAGCATTTGCCAGAAATGCTGCTGCAGTAATTGTTCCAGCTGCCCTGCCTACGCCAATATTTTTGATGTCTGCAACATCTGACTTTATCATCTCCATAAAATCATCATCAATTGGAAGCTGCCAGATTTGCTCAGAGGTTCTAGCAGACGAGCTTTTCAGTTTTTCAGTTATTCTTTTGTTGTTGCTGACAAGTCCTGCAACGTTTGCACCTAGTGCAACAATGCATGCACCAGTAAGTGTTGCAAAGTCCATTATCTCACTTGGCTGGTAAAGTTTTACTCCGTATGCTAGCGCATCAGCTAAAATCACTCTGCCTTCTGCATCTGTGTTTAAGATTTCAGCAGTTTTTCCGCCAAATAACCTGACAACATCGCCAGGTCTGTATGACTCTCCGCCTAGCATGTTTTCAACAGATGGAATAATCCCAACTAAATTAACTGGCAGCTTGAGATCAGATGCTGCCTTCATTATTCCTAAAACCGTACAGCCACCACACTTGTCAAACTTCATCTCATCCATTTTCTCGCTTGGCTTGATTGAGATTCCACCTGTGTCAAATGTTACTGCCTTTCCAACTACCACAACAGGCTTGTCTTGCTTTTTGCCTCTGCGATATTCTAAGATGATTAGCTTTGGTTCATTTTTGCTTCCCTGACCAACAGCAGAAATCCCACCAAGTCCTTTTTGTTTTAGCTCACTCTTTGATAAAATAGTACATTTTAGATTGTTTTTTGATGCCAATGATTTTGCAAAACCTGCTAGTTGTGCAGGAGAACATTCGTTTGGAGGAAGGTTTGCAATATCTCTTGTATAGTTTACAGCTTCTGCAATTTTTTTTGCCTTTAAAATAACATCATCAACCTTGTGTGAGGTTACAAGGATTAGATCAGGTGCCTTGCCTTCCTTTTTTTCTTTTTTGTACTTGTCAAATGAATACATTGACATCTCTGCCCCTTCAACTATTGCAGAGACTGTTTGGTTGATGTTAAACTGGAGATCTTCTGGAACAATGATCGTAAAATCTGCGAGTTTTAGCTCACGCACTTTTTGTGCAATCTTTCCTGCAACCATTCGTATGGAATCTGTTGTTGTCTTTTGTTTTTTTCCAAGGCCTGTAATGATTATCTTTTCTGCCGCGATTAGCTGATGCGTATAAATTATAGACATAGACTCAAACTTGCCTTGTGTCTCCTTTAGCGACTGCTTTACTGTTGTGTCCAGCTTGGTTGGAAGTTTTGGAAGGCCAAGTGGTTCCTTTGAATCTTCAAATACGAATGCGCAAAGCGCAAAAGTCTTTTTGTTTAGCGATTGAGTTTTTTCTGATTTTATGTTCATGATTTTCTTAATCTCTAGTTTCCTGTTTTCTTTATTCGTGTTTTACTAATGATGACTATGCCTAAAAAAGTGCAAAAAGATGTAAAAACTAGGAAAATTATCAATCCACTAGTTCATATTGCAGACAAACTCATCGGTTTTGGATACTAAACAATGGTATTACAAAATTTGAGCACTAGTCGTTGTCCATACTGTGGAAAAAATGTACCATTAACCGATAATGTTACTGGTGAGAGGTTTTGCGGAAA
>JAUYOQ010000128.1 GCA_030697975.1 Nitrosopumilaceae archaeon
TCTAACAATGAAAAATCTTCGCCGTATGATAAATGATAGTTCAAAACCACTGGTTATTCCTGGGGTTTTTGATGCCATAGGTGCAAAGATTGTACAAAAAGTTGGATTTGAGGCAATGTTTCAGACAGGTTACGGCACTTCAGCCACTCTTTTTGGAATGCCAGATTATGGATTTATTGGTCCAACTGAAACTGTAGAAAATGCTAGAAGAATTTGTCGTGCAGTAACTGTTCCTGTCATAGTTGATGCAGACACTGGCTATGGCAATGCGTTAAGTGTTTGGAAGCTAGTAAATGAACTGGAATCAGCAGGCGCTGCAGGAATTTTCCTTGAAGATCAAAGATGGCCAAAGAGATGTGGCCATATGTTAGGAAAGGAAGTTATCAGAAAGGAAGAATATGCAGAAAAGCTAGCTGCTGCAGTAGATGCAAGAAAAAGCAAGGATTTCATCATAGTAGCAAGAACTGATGCACGAGCCACTGAAGGACTAGATAATGCAATTGAGCGTGGATTGTATTACAAAAAGATTGGTGCAGATGCAATTTTTGTCGAAGCGCCAAAAACTATAGAGGAAATGAAAAAAATTGGCAAATCAATAAAAGCACCACTTGTTGCAAATATGATCGAAGGTGGAGCTACACCAATTAGCTCAGCATCAACACTGCACAAGATGGGATTTAAAATAATTCTTTATCCCTTGTCTGTTCTGTATGCAAATGCATATGCATCACTACACATATTAAAAGAGCTAAAAAGAACTGGAACCACTACCAAATTTCATAAGAAACTTGTAAGCTTTGAACAATTCAATGACCTTGTTGATTTGCCAAAGTTTAGAAAATTAGAATCAAGATATGGTTTTTCTACAAAAAGAAAAAATGTCTAGTAAAGAGGTCTTATGAGCTGTTTCTCTTTACCGCAATTTCAATGGTGGAAACGTTTCTTGGTTTTCCGTCTTGTGACTCTAATAATTCAGAGCCTATTTTGATATCGCCTATAGAGTACCCAGCATTTTCTGTTTTGCGTGCAACGATTTGTGCAACGTCCACTGCTCGTCCAATACTGAGTCCTCTTGCTTTGATAGACACTTGTGGTAAGTTAGCCAGCTGAATTAGCGTAGATGTAACATACGCCATTAGTGGTTTCTTACCAATGTATACGGTGTCTCTGTTTTCGGTAGACATGCGACATTTATGATTTGAGGATAATTTAAATCTAAGATTATAAATTTGACAAAAATTATGGTTTTACGAAAATTTTTAGTGGTGACTTTTTCATCCATATTAGATTTTAATGAATGAATCATTTGAAAAAATAATACAAATTTTAGACCACGGCTCAAAAGAAGAAAAAATTGATGCGTTAGAATCCTTAATGGACATAAATGATCCTAAAATAATCAATAAAATAATTTCAAAACTTGATGATCCTGATATCGAAGTTAGAGGAGAAGTGTTTAGTTCCTTAGTATTAAACAATAACAAAATCGCACGATTCTTAATTGATAACCTAAATTCTGAAAGTAACAATGTTAGGGGATTTTCTGCACTATTTCTTGCAAACAGAATGGATCTGGATGCGATTCCCTCACTTATCAATTTGACAAAAGATTCAAGTTCGATGGTACGATCATGTGCGGTAGGTGCATTAGGAT
>JAUYOQ010000018.1 GCA_030697975.1 Nitrosopumilaceae archaeon
TGAGTTCCTACTCTGATTCCTGTTGAGAGGATCTTTTTCTTAATATCTTCAGTTTGGCTTTGCTGGCTCATTTTCGTGTTTTTAAAGTTGTGCCATACCGCGTATTAAATCATGCTCTGAGAGTCTGATGAGTTCATTTAGTTTTGAGACCCTTTCTCCACCGACAACTCCTACTTTGAGCATTTTTGAATTTGTTGCAATTCCAATATGTGAAATATGAGAGTCGGTTGACTCGCCAGATCTATGTGACGTAATTATACTGATGTTGTTATTGTTTGCCTCATCTGCAAACTCTAGTGCATCATACAAGCTGCCGGCCTGATTTACTTTTAAAATTGCAGCATTGCATGATTTTAGCTTGACTGCCTTTTTGAGAATTTGCTTGTTTGTTACAGTCAGATCATCGCCTGTTATCAGAACTTTTGGAAACTTTGTTGTCAGCTCTGCCATCTCCTCAAATGCTTCCTCATGGACAGCATCTTCTGCATAGATTAGCTTGTATTTTTCTATAATTTTTGATGCAAACTCTATCTGTTTTTTTGGTGTGTGTTCAAATCCGGCTCTGTCATATACATAGAGTTTTTTTCTCTCATCCCATTGGGTTGATGAGGCAAAGTCAACGCCAAGAGAAACCTCCTTTCCTAACGTATACCCTAAATTCTCAATAGCATTTGCAGAAAGCTCTAGTGCCTTATCGTTGTCAAGCTTTGGGGCCCAAGCACCCTCATCTCCTCTGCCGTTTGTAAAACTAGGATCTTCTTTTTCCAAAACATTGCGAAGCTCTTTGTGTACTACTAGGTTTGTTTCAACGGCCTCACGAATTGATTTTGCGCCATTTGCACAAACCAAAATCTCTTGAATATCTGGAGTACCAGGGCCTGCATGAGCTCCACCTCCTAAAATATTACCTAGTGGATAAGGAAACCTCAAATCTTTTTTCTTTGATATTATTTTGAATATGAGCTCACCTACTGCTCTTGCAGCTGATTCTATTGCTGCAATTGATAATGCAAATGCAAATGCACCACCTACTTTTGCATAGTTTGGTGTAGAATCAATCATTCGAATTGCATCGTGAATTGCTTTAGGATCAGATGCATCAAGCCCAACAAACTTTTTTACGTTGTTATTTAGCTGTTGTAGGCTTTCTTCTGGCTTGCCATTTGGAAAACTAGTTGCTTCATTTTTTCCCACACTTGCACCTGAGGGGGCACAGGCTCTTCCAAGATATTGATTATCAGAAATGACGTCGATTTCTATTGTTTTATTTCCTCTGCTGTTGTAAATTAATCGTCCTTTAACTGCTGTAATTGGCAAATTACTCTAGCTCAGTTTGGACTTCAAGATGCCTTCGTCTTATTGCCTCATAGAATGGAACAACTTGCTGAATGGTCTCAACTGATGTTATTAACATTCTTCTGCAACAGTACCTCTTAACACCTAAAGAATCTAGAACCTTTGCAGCATCCTCACCAGAACGAACTTTGTTTTGGTAATCTTCAAACTTGTCTGCAATGAGGTTACCGCAGGTAAAGCATCTAACTGGTACCAGCATGTTTTGCAAATGTAATCAAGGATTATAAAAACCCTGCATGAAAACTCATTGCGGGTGTCGCCGAGCATGGCCAAAGGCGCTAGCTTGAGGGGCTAGTCTCTCAGGAGTTCGTGGGTTCAAATCCCATCGCCCGCATAGTTTTTGAAAAATTATTTTATTTTGTTTATTGCATCAATCAGCTTTGCTCGTCTAATCTCTTCGGTAAGTGCAGATCTTGTCTCCTCTACAAGAATTCGGTTGACATCTAGCTTTTTTCTTGTCTCCTTTACAATCTTGTCATAGGTTGCAAACGGATACAAAATCAGGTACAGGTTTTCCATTATCTCAAAAAAGCGCACAGACTCAGATGTTTTTCCAATCCTAATTTTATCATAAATTAGACGCTTGAGTTCTCCAATACAATCCAAAAGACCAAGTATGTATGATTCATCTGAGACTCCAATTGATTCAACAGATGGAATCGGGTTTCCTTCTACAATGGAAATCAGCGATGTTGCCTCAACAATTTCTTGTTCTGGGGTAACAAGGTAGCGTACAAGATCGCCATTTGCACTTTTCTTGTACTTTGCAAGCAATTTTTTTGCCATGAGAACATTTTTTCTAGCCAATTTTAGATCTCCTTTGTGGACTGCAATTATCGACTGGCTACACAAAATAACAATATCTCTTGTGTTTTTGATTAGATACTCACGTGCCTGATGTGATGCTTCAAGTGATTTTGCAATTTTATCTAGTGATCTTTTTACATTTTTTAGCAATATTTGTAGGCACAAAAAACCAAGATAAAACCGTTTTCCAAAGCTCTTATTTTACGTTAATTTTTGTCAATAGGTTGTGGAAATAACAGTAAAGCAGATGATGCAAATCGAAGAAAATGGGCATCAGATGGGATTTTTGCGAAAATTCATGATGGAAAATGCAGGAGCAGCTGCAGTTAGATGTCTTGTTGATAAAGTCGGTGATGTATCATCAAAAAAGATTCTTGTTTTTGCAGGACTTGGAAACAACGGTGGCGATGCACTAGTTATATCAAGACATTTGGCAGGATATGGTGCAGCAGTAACACTCGTTTTGCTTGGAAGTCAAGACAAGATAAAAACCGAGGAAAGCAGATGGAACTGGCAACTTTTGGAAAAGATGAGTTCTGTAAAGCTGATCATAGGAGAACAACTACAGTATAATTTTGATGCAGATGTTATAGTTGATGGAATACTTGGAACAGGAATTGCAGGTACAATTAGGGAACCATACGCATCTGCGATTTCATTTATCAACAAATCAAAAGCCTTTAAGCTGGCTGTAGATGTGCCATCGGGTCTTGATCCTGACACAGGAAACACTGCAAACATCTGTGTCAAGGCAGACATTACAGTAACATTTCACAAAATGAAAATTGGGATGCCAAAAAGAACTGACATGTGCGGCCAAATCTTTGTTGAAAAGATTGGCATACCTCCAGAAGCCGAAGTTGGTGTACTATGAAGGTTCATCAGCTGCAGGTAGGAAACATGCAAAATTTTACCTACATTTTAGAAGATGAGCAAACAGGCGAGGCAGTTTTAGTTGACCCGTCTTGGGATCTTGATGCAGTTGAACAACTAATTACACGAAACAATCTAAAGATAAAGTACATCATTAACACGCATCATCATTTTGATCACACAATTGGAAACGAGGCAATGACAAATGCAACTGGCGCAAAAATCATTCAACATGAGGTATCTACACTCAAACACGATATTATTGTAAAAGATGGTGATACAATAAGATTTGGAGAATCTGAGGTTACTGTATTTCATACACCTGGGCACTCAAAGGATAGCATATGTCTTGTAGGTGATGGAAAGATACTGACAGGCGATACACTCTTTGTTGGAAATTGTGGACGAGTTGATCTTCTAGGCGGAAGTGCAAGCGAGCTTTATCACAGCCTTTTTGATGTACTAGCCAAGCTAGATGATGAGCTTGTAATGTATTCTGGTCATAACTATGGCACAAGACCAACATCAACTCTTGGACAGGAAAAAGAGACAAACTTTGTAATGCAGCCCAGAACAGAAGAAGAGTTTGTTGAGCTTTTAGGAGGCTAGATAGTGGCAGATATTCAGATTCTTGGTAACTTGGATAGAGGGGGAAACTTTGTTGAAGACACACAAAAAAAGAATTTTTTATTTTCTTTTGTCATCTCATATACTGAAACATGTGAGATTCCAGGAATTACAGTAGCGGGCGAAAACAAAGAGCTTATCAAGTTTACACCGCCTGCAGATGCAGAATTTTTGCATTACGGATCTTGCAAGTGCATAAAGGCAATTCCAATGACACCTGACGGTAAGCCAACTCCTGCACTTCTCACAAAGACTGCACTAGAGGCAGCAAGCATACCACACATTGTAATAAACGCTGGAAGCAAAATAATCCCACAAATCCCCTACATTGAAACAGGAATAAAGTTTGGAAAAAACATTTTACTAGAGCCTGCACTTGATCGTTCATCTGTTTTACATGCAGTAGACTATGGAAGAATAATTGGAAGAACCCTTGCATCACTTACGGACTGTTTGGTAATTGGGGAGAGCATTCCAGGAGGGACAACTACTGCATTGGCTGTTTTAAAGGGACTTGGAATAAATGCAATGGTAAGTTCAAGCATGCAGCAGAATCCAACTGAGCTGAAAAAAAAAGTCGTTTTTGAGGCACTAAAACGAGTTGGCTCTGATGATCCTTATGAGGTTGTATCGAATGTTGGAGATCCAATGATTCCATTGGTTGCAGGAATGATCAGCTCTGCATCTCAAATCACAAATGTCATGCTGGCAGGTGGAACTCAGATGGCAGCAGTATTGGCATTTGGCAATTCGGTTGGATTTAACCAAGACAAGCTTGCAATTGGTACAACCTCATACATAATCGAAGACAAGAGTGCAAACTTTGTTGATACAATAAAGAAAATCGCTGATGTTCCAATACTTGTTGTAAACCCAAAACTTGAACACTCTAAAATTGCAGGCCTTAAGGCATTTTCTGATGGGTTTGTAAAGGAGGGAGCAGGTGCTGGCGGAAGCATGATTTCAGCCATACTAAAAACTGGAATTGACACCAACACTCTTTTAGAATTAATTGAAAAGGAATATCGGAAAACTATCGGACAGTAACTGATTTTGCCAGATTTCTTGGATAGTCAGGATCTGCATCCTTTTCTAGGGCACAATAATATGCCAAAAGCTGGATTGGAACTATCTCAATTAATGGATACAAGGACTCATCAACCTTTGGAATCTCAATCCAGTGATCATAGATATCACTTTTCTTATCTGAAATACCAATTATTTTTGCACCTCTTGCTTTGATCTCATTTGCACTTGTTAGCGTATCATTGTATGTAGAATCATCGGGATTGAGTATTACAACATAGACATTTGAGTCCATCAGTGCAAGTGGGCCGTGTTTTAGCTCGCCACCAGGTATTCCTTCTGCATGAATGTAGGTAAGCTCCTTTAGTTTTAGTGCGGCCTCTGATGCAATTGGATAATTGATTCCCCTGCCCAATATGTAAATGTCAGAGACCTCTTTTAACTCCCTTGCAATTTTTTTGATCTTGGAATGATTTGATAATATTTTAGAAATTGCCTTTGACGCTTTATCAAAATCTGGCTTGAGGCAGCCATTGCAGAGACCATCGGCAATTTTGTACAGTATTGCTAACTGTGATGTAAAGCTCTTTGTTGCAGCAACACCAATCTCTGGGCCGCAGTTCATACCAATTACAAGTGAGGACTCTTGGACAAGCGAAGACGTCAATAAATTTACAATAGATAAAACTTTGGCATTAGAATTTTTTGCAATCCTTACAGCCTCAAGAACATCTGCACTTTCACCGCTTTGTGAAATTGCAATCAATATGGAATTTTGCTCTATAGACTCTGGATCATGTGGGAGTTCACTTGAGATTATTGGTTCTATCTTTATCTTTGCATACTTTGACATGAGATACTTTGCTACAAGTGCTGCATTATAGCTTGTTCCACTACCTGTAATGTATACAGTTTTTGCATGTTTGATAAAATCAATAGTCTGTGTTATTGCATCTTGGGTGTTTTCTCCTGCCTTCAAAACAGTGTCTGGTTGCTCTGAGATCTCCTTTAACGTGTAATGGGCATAATCGCCCTTGTAGGCATCGGCAAATTCTTTTGAGACCTTTGTAATGTTATATTTGATCAGCTCTCCTTCAAAATTGTAAAGCTTTAGTCCTGATGGATCTATTAGTGCAAAATTTCCGTTATCAAGATAAATTGCATCATCTGTTCTTTCTATAAAACCTAGAACGTCACTTGAGAGAAAGTAATCGTCTTCGCCAACTCCAACAATCAATGGCTCATGATATCTTGCTGCAGCCAAAGTACCATTCTCAAACATAGCTACAAATGCATAATGTCCATTTAGTCTAGAGATAGTAGCTCTTATTGATGATTTAATGTCTGACGTATCATCAAAATTTTTCTGTAGTAAATTTGCAATTACTTCACTGTCTGTCTCACTTTGAAATGTATAGCCTTCTTTTTGCAGCTCAGCCTTGAGCTCACTAAAATTTTCAATAATTCCATTATGAACTATGGCAATTTTGCCTGAATTGCTTGAATGAGGGTGGGCATTTGCATCGGTTACCTTTCCATGAGTTGCCCATCTTGTGTGGCCCAAGCCAACATTTCCAGGAAGCTTGTCAAGATGAAACATGTTATTTACCTCATCTACCTTTCCAACTCCTTTTTTTACAAGAATCTGATTGTTTGACTTTGTTGCAATACCAACACTGTCATAACCTCGGTACTCCATTCGTCTTAATCCCTTGACTAGAATTGGTGCGGCATTACTATTGCCATAGTAGCCTATTATTGAACACATAGTATGATCCCAATTATATGATATTTACAGATAAGCTTAACTTATGATTGTTCGGCTGAATCCTCAACATCTTGTTGTTCTTTAGTTTCAGACAAAAGTTCGTTAAACGATGAACCAGGCACAAGACGAATTTTTGATTCTTCCTCGATTTTTACTATGTATGAAGGCACGTCAACAACTCTATCACCAATCATTATGTGTCCATGAACAACTGCCTGCCGAGCTTGGAATGGAGTTTTAAAATTCAATTTCTTTCTGACGATTGTTTGCAATCTTCGTGACAACAAATCAGTAACCTGCAGGTTTAAGACATCATCAAGTGTCGACTCTCTTTTTACCAATCCCACCCTTGACAGAGCTTTTAACAGAATTGGCTCTTCTTTTTCTCTAATTTCTTGTCTTAGGGCAAGCAAGGAGCGAGCTTGGTTTCTTACCCTTGATAGTTCTGTATGAGCCTTCCATAACTCTCGCTTTGTTCGAAGACCAAAGGTACCAAGGGTCTTTAGCTCTTCCATCTTTAGATCATAATTAAGTGGACGTTTTGGCTTTCTCCATTTTTTTCTTGGATACTTTGGATCTCCCATCTAATCGCCTACTTTTTTCCTACATCCTTTTTAGGAGCCTCTTTTTTTGCAGCACCCGCATCTTTCTTATCAGCTGGAGCCCCTTTCTTATCAGCTGGAGCCCCTTTCTTATCAGCTGGAGCCCCTTTCTTATCAGTTGCCGCAGCTCCTGCAGCTGGTGCAGTGCCTTCTGCTGGTACTGTCCCTTCAGCTGTTACACCTGGAACTACAGCTCCGGCTGGCAAAACCTTTCCTCCCTTCTGGACACCTACTGCACCACCCTTTCGTCCTGTGGTACGAGTTCTTTGTCCTCTGACCTTTAATCCAAAAGTGTGGCGAAATCCACGCCAGCTATTAGCTGTCTTTTCTCTTTCAATATCAGTTCTAACCGAAAATTCGATATCAGATGTAATCAGATGCACATCCTTTCCTGTTGGAAGATCCTTTCGTCTATTCAAAAACCAAGAAGGAAATTTTACAGATTCTGGATTTTTAATTATACTTTCAATTGATTTTACCTGATCATCAGAGAGAAAACCTATGTTGTTGTGAGGATCAATTTTTAGAGAATCAAGTATTGCACTTGCAAAGGCATATCCAATTCCTCTTATTTGCGTAATGCCAATTAGCATATTTCTGTCTCCATGAATGTCGTTTCCGACAATTCTTACAATATGCCTGTATTCTTGTGTGCTCAAGTATGCAAAAATCAAAGCACCCCCGATAAAAACCATGCTAAGAAAAATTCAAAAAATTGCCATCTCTGCTTTTTGCGCAAGGTACTATTATAAATTCAAACAAATCATAATTTATCAAATTGCAACAAAGTTTCTCACAACTAGTTGAGCAAAGCTACAACTCTTCGCCAAAGTACACTGAAATAATGTCAGGAGTTCCTGAGGACTATAATGACATAAAGACACTTGGTGATTTGCTTTCAATAAACTACAAGCTTGTTGCTGTAAAAGAGCAACTCAGACAAAACCTCATATCGCTAATGGAAAAGAAGCAAACAAGATATCCTGAGATCATTGGATATGATGACGACGTAATACCTGCATTAGATAGAGCAATCCTCTCAGGGCATGATGTATTTCTCATTGGACAAATAGGGCAGGCAAAAACAAAGATTGTTGAGACAATAGCACAAACTCTACTCTCACCAATTCCAGTTATAAAAAACAGCATTACAAATGACTGCCCAATGGACATGCCACAAAAAGAACTTGTATCTATTTTAGAAGACAAAGATGAAAATCACAGCCTAAAATTTTATGTTAGTCCGGAAAGCGTTGAAAAAATTTCCGATAACAAACTTGACACAAAGATAGAGTGGATTGAAGGTAAAAGACGATTCAAGTACGTTCTTGCAACACCAGATATTTCAGTAAAGGACTTGGTTGGATATATTGATGCAGTAAAGGTTGCAAAAAAGGGAGTAGAAATGTACAAAATAGAATCATACTCGCCAGGCCAGCTGATGCAGGCAAAGCATGGAATCTTTTGTATTGATGAGCTTCCAGTACTTGATCCAAGAAAGCAGGTAGCGTTGTTATCTGTACTGCAAGAGGGTCGCTTTACAACAGGGTCTTATCCTGTAATTTTTGAGCCAAGAACAACATTTTTTGCAACTGCAAACCCAATTGACTATACACACTCTGGCAAAGTCATCGAACCACTCTATGATAGACTAAAAAGCCATATCCATACACACTATCCAAAAACAATCACAGATGAGATGCTAATTATTTTGCAAGAGGCAGAAATCTCAAAGTCTTTTGTACTTGTTTCTATTCTTGAAGCTTTGGCAACTACAATACAAAAAACTCGAAACACTTCACAAGTAAATCAGGAAAGAGGCGTCAGCGTAAGACTTGGAATTCACGGCCTTGAGCTGCTAGTTGGCGAAGCACAAAGGACAAGGGCGCTTTCTCACAAGCTAATCCCAACACCAAGACTATCTGATATGCACTGCCTAAATCAAGTCGCAAAATTTGAGCTTGCAGAAATGGATGATACCATAGAAAACCGTGTAAAAGTATTTTCTAAAATAATTGGTAACTCTATCAAAGAAACATGTCTAAAGTTTCTTGAAAATATTGACTCTGCATTGCTTGAATCAATCAAGCAAGAATTTGGACAAAATACATTTGAAATATCACAAAAAATGGTCTGGTCAAACGGCAAGGCCTCGTATTACTCGCAGCTAGAAAATTTCAAAAACCTCAAAAAACTTGTTGAGGCAAAACTAGAACATATGCGACAAAAACAAGGCGAGTTTGAAAAAGTTGCCAAGCCACACAACATAAGCGTAGAATCGCTTGGAATACAGGACGAAAATGAGCTTCGATGTGCCTTGACTGAAATCATTCTTGAAGGACTTTGCTGGACAACGCCAAAGATCTTGGATAAAAAAGAAGCTGGATATGTCTCCGCATAGTGCAAAAAACTTTGTATATTTTGCTGCAGACCACCAACAAGGCAAGACAAAAGACGAGAATTCTATCTCAGAGCAAAAACTACAGCAAATTTTAGAAACGCTGTACAGGCAGACAATCAGGGAAAAGACGCCTGAGCTTGAAGATCTTGAGCAGATAATACAAAATTCACTAAAATCATCCGATGATGAAAAGCTAGAAAGTCAAGATACTGATGAGCCGTCACAAGATGAGTCATTTTCCATTACAAAATACTTGATGACAAAGGGATATCTACGTGATGAAAAAAACTGGCTAACAAACAAGGGATTTTTTGAGATAGGAAACAAAATCCTTCATGACGTAATGAAGAATCTCAGCTCAGACGAATTTGGATCGCACAACACAAACTCTTTTGGTGATGGAAACGTCACAATAGATACAACAAAAAAATTTGAACCCGGTGATGACATTAGGTTTCTTAGTGTTCCTCATACAATTTTGAATTCAGTCCAGCGAATTTCAAAGACTGAGAAGGTTTCATTTCCTATTTCAATAGATACTGACGATCTTGAAAAATTTGAGACAATTGAGGACGTACGGGTTGCAGTAGTGTATTGCATAGACCTTAGTTCAACAATGAAGTCAATTCTTGGTAAAGGCGGAAAAAGCAGAATCGAGGCTGCAAAAAAGGCATTATGGAGTCTTTATGCTCTAAACAAGAAGTATTTTCCAAACGACTCTATCTATGTCATCGGATTTGCATCTATGGCATCGCAAGTAAATCCATTTGACATACCGTTTCTTAAAACATATGACGCAAACGATAACTTTTTGCACTACACAAACTATCAGGCAGCATTTAGGCTTGCAAGAAAAATACTTCAAAAAAATACTGCACAAAACAAAAGAATAGTTATGATAACAGACGGCCAACCAAGCGCCTGCTTTATTGAAAATGATTCTCAAAAAAATGAAATCATTTCAGAAAAGCCATACTCTAACTTTTACTCACCAGAAGAAACACTAATCTCCAAAGTAAAAAAGGAGCGTAACATGAAACTTGACATCGACAAGGGACGGTTAGTCTACCTCTGCTACAGATACAAAAAGGTTGATCCAAAAATTAACGAAAGAACTGCATTTGAGGCAAAGCGATGCAAGCGTGACGGAATAGAGATTGATACTATAGTTGTAAGTGATGAGGGCGAACTTTTAGATTATATCAAAGAACTAGAGCAGGGGCTTAAGGGAAAGACATACCACATAAACCATGAAAACATGGATAAAGTCCTAGTCCATGACTATCTTGCAAAAACAAGAAAGATTTTAAGCTCAAAGCAAAACATCTAAAATCAAATTGGAAGACAAACCAGATAACTCCAAAATAATAGAATACCTTTTTGATCCAGAAATATCGGAGATTTTAGCAGAACTTGAAAGTAGCAGTAAGGACTCCTCATACCTTGCTAGCAAATCAGGAATTTCTGAAGAGGCGCTAAAAAATAAACTCTCGTATCTTCTAAAACATGATTTTGTAAGGCAAACAAATGAGGATGGAAAGATCGTTTATACTGCTGATGCAAAAAAACTTGGAAAGGTCATGGAAAACAACAGTAATTTTGATACTGCAATCGATGGCCTAGCAACTATGGATAGCTATCTTAACTAGCCTTTTTGCGTCTATTTCGTACTGCGTAAATGCCTACACCAACAATGCCAATCAGACCTAAAATTAAAATGTAAAAGCCAGTGATTCCAAAAGAAAGTTTTTCAGGATCAGGCATTGGCCCAATTACTGCAATTATCTGTGTTTGGTCTTGACCTGCATTTTCAACTAGTAGCCTGTAGGTGCCACTTGTTGCAACATCAAATCTTTTCTCAAATGACTCTCTGTCAACTGTAGTTGAGACAAGCTCTGCACCAAGTGGATCAAAAACCTTGGCATGTATAGCTCCTTCTTTAAAGTTCTGCACTTGTACTACAAATACGCCAAGGCGTGTTGTATCCATATCAATGTCTGAGGAAATCTCAAATGAGCTACCAGCCATTACCATCTCCTCTTTTTGTGAAAGACCTTCTGTGATAACTTGAGAGCCATAAAACGAAAGAACAATTCCTGCAGCTATTAACACTCCAATTACTGCCATCATGACTACTGGCTTTTGCATGGTGGATTTGTCATGCTGCTAGTTAAAAATGGTATTAAATATGATTTCTTTACAAAATTAAATTTGATTAATAAAATTAGTTAACACTAATAAATTTAGACTAGGCTAAATATTATATAGTCTCTCATAGCTCTAAGATACAAAGTTATGATAAAATTCAATTCAAAGTTGATGCTTACTGTAATAGTAGCTGCGGTTTCTGTGTCATTACTGTACTTTGTGTTTCCCGAAATGATCGAGGCACAAACTGAAAAAACATTTGTTACTCACTCTGGTGCTGTAACCAAAACAACTGGAGACATTTTAGATCCTGTATATCTGCCACAAACAGTTGAATTTGATCCACAAAAATATCTACGAGAGTTTAGCTATGGACGTGTCTCAACACTTGATGATGGTAGAACCTTGCGCGAGTTCACAATCATTGCAGAAGATGACAAAATTATGGAAATCTCACCAGGCGTATTTTATAATGCGTGGACCTTTAATGGAACTGTACCTGGACCAACCATTCGGGCAACCGAAGGCGATCTTGTAAGAATTCATTTCATAAATAACGGAAAACGTGCTCATACGATGCATTTTCATGGAATACATCAAGCCAACATGGATGGAGTCTTTGAGTCTGTTGGACCTAGAGGCCAATTTACCTATGAATGGGAAGCATCTCCAGTTGGCGTCCATCCATATCACTGTCATATGATGCCACTTGAAGAACACATTGCACACGGTCTATACGGAGTTTACATCGTTGATCCAAAGGAGGGAAGACCACCAGCTGATGAGATGGTCATGGTTCTAAATGGATTTGATACAGACTTTGATACTGAAAACAACTTTTATGCAGCAAACTCTATTCCATTTTATTATCAGCACCATCCAATCCAGATAAACACAAACGATCTTATTCGAATTTACGTTGTCAACATGTTAGAGTTTGATCCAATAAACAACTTTCACCTACATGGAAACCTATACTACTATTATCCAACAGGAACAGATACTGTTCCTTCAACCTATACTGACATGATAACACTTTCACAGACAGAGCGAGGAATTATGGAATTTGAGTACACATATCCAGGCAAGTATCTGATTCACGCACATAAGGTAGAGTTTTCAGAAAAGGGATGGATTGGAGTCTTTTTGGTAAAGGATTCTGAAGCTAAAGTAGAGTGAAAAATATGGAAGTAAAACACACATCAAAGGCAAAACTTGTAGTAAGCGGAATTGTTCCATTTGCATTTCTTGTTGCAATGATTGTATACATTTTTGGTCCAGGCTCTGATCTGATTGATCTTGGAGTCTCGCTTCCTGAGATAACAATTGAAAAAATTGAATTTTTGGATTCAGAAATCGTCGCAACCATTAGAAACACTGGTCCTATGGCAGTAGATATTGCACTGGCAGATGTAAATGACAGAATTCATCCAGCAGCAATAGAGCCTGACAAACACTTGGAGCGATTTGAAACTGCAGTTGTGCGAATCCCATTTTTGTGGAATGTCGCAGAGCCATATCTAGTTGGTATTACAACAGATGATGGAACTAGATTTGAAAAAGAAGTTAAGGCTGCGGCGCCATCACTAGAGCCAAGCCTTGAGCTTGCAGGATTTTTTGCAATAATTGGCACCTATGTAGGAATAATCCCAGTCATGATTGGACTGCTCTGGCTTCCATTCATAAAGCGAATAAGCAAAAGCAAGTACCACTTCTTTTTGGCACTAACTGCCGGCCTGTTGCTATTTTTGGGAATTGACGCAACAGAGGAGGCATTAGAGGTATCAAAAGAGGCTCTGGCAGGCTCGTTTAATGGAGTGTTGCTTGTTGCAACCGTAGTCTTGCTTTCATTTTTGGCATTATACTATGCAGGTGAGAGGCTTGTACAAAACGCCAGCCTTAGTCGCATGACAAAGCCAGTTGCAGTTGCCTTGATGGTTTCAATTGGAATTGGACTTCACAACTTTGGTGAAGGCTTGGCAATTGGAGCTGCAATTGGGCTTGGGCAGGTAGCACTAAGCACATTTCTAATCGTTGGCTTTGCAATTCATAATACCACAGAAGGAATTGCAATCGCATCGCCTCTTGCAAAAGGAAAGCCAATGATTAGGCTTCTTGCAGGACTAGGTATTTTG
>JAUYOQ010000173.1 GCA_030697975.1 Nitrosopumilaceae archaeon
AAGCCAATGATTAGGCTTCTTGCAGGACTAGGACTTTTGGCAGGATCTCCTGCAGTCTTTGGTGCATGGATTGGCGGCTTTGTTTACTCGCCATTTACTGCAATTATCTTTTTGTCAATTGGCGCTGGTGCAATATTTCCGGTAATTGTAATTTTGATTAGATGGTTGCAAGATGAAGGCGACAAAAAACTATCAAGTGCAGCAGTTGTTTCAGGTCTTGCTGTTGGCATGCTAGTAATGTATCTTACAAGCATTTTGATCTAAAGCGGTTCTGGATGTATTGTAATGATCGCATTTTTGAAATGACTTTTAATTTTTTGTTCAAGCTGTGATGTTAGGTCATGTACATTTTCAATTGACAAGTTTTTATCAAAAGAACAGTCGACATCAATCTTTAACATATCTCTGAAATTCAATGCAACAATTCGTCCAACTTTTTTTATTTCAGAATATTCGTTGATTAGTTTTGCTATTTTTTCAGTTTCTTTTTCTTCAACTTTGAAATTTTGTGGAACTGTAACATAAGGCTCTAGATGAATTGTAACATGATCAATTTCTGGTATATTTTCTTGAATTTTTTCTTCTATAATCTCTGAGATCTTGTGAGCCTGTTCTAGATTTATTTCTCTATCAACCATTACATGAAGACTGCCAAAAATTTTTCCTTCAGATGAGTAGGAGCTAACATTGTGAACTCCCTTTACCTCTTTCATTGATGAGACTAGCTCATGTATTTTAGAGTCGCGTGGTACATCCTCCCAGCTTGGTTCAAAATGAATTGTAGTTTTTAGGTTTGGTATGGAATTTTTTATGTTACCTTCAACTCTACTGCTGATTTCATGTGCCTTGTCAAAGCTAACATCAGCGCGAAGCGATATTGTGATATCAGCAAATATGATATCGCCTGATTTTCGCATAAGAATTGCTCCTGTGCTTACAACATCATCTGTTTTTGAAACAATTGCCCTTACTTGGCTTACCAAGTCTGGCGAGATTATATCAGTCAAATCAGAAGATGTTTTGTAGATTAGCTTTAGGCTAAGATATGCTAGCAGCACACCTAAAATCAGTGCTGCAATAAAGTCGCCATAATAGAACCCAATCGTAACTAGTGCAATGCCAATTATTGCAACAATTGTAGAGCCTAGATCCATGAATGCATGGTAAAAGTCGGCCTTGAGTGTTTCACCACCAATCTTTGCTATGGTTTTTTTGAGCAGCGAAATCCTAAAAACATCAATACCTATTGTGTAAAACCCTGCAATCAAAGCCAGCACTCCAGGCAAAACAGCTGGCGGCGGTCTTTGCATTCTAACTACTGATTCATAAATAAAAAATATTGCAATAAGCAAAATTGCAATTCCTCCAAATAAACCACCAAGAGATTCTATCTTGCCATGACCGTAAGTGTGTTCTGCATCTGGTGGTT
>JAUYOQ010000182.1 GCA_030697975.1 Nitrosopumilaceae archaeon
AAACTGTCTTCTTTTTATTGAGTTTGATGAAAATATCAAGCATAGTATTGCGCATCTAAAGAAAATATCTGATGCAAAAATATTGTATAAACTGGATAAAGAAAACGAGATACAAAAATGGTGGAAATATCGTGATTCTGCTTTGTATTTTAGTATGAAAAAGGTATTGCCAAAAGAATCAATGCCACACATAATCGAAGATGCTACAGTGCCAGTATCAAGGCTGGCAGAATTGTTTTCTATTGCAGATATGATTAGAAAAAAACTTCATGCAAAGATAATCACATATGGTCATGCAGGAAACGGAAACATACACGTACGCCTCATTTTGCCAAACAAGAACAAAAAAGCAATAAAAAAAATTGTAGCATGGTTTTTTACAAGAATAATCAAGATTGGCGGAACTATAACTGGTGAACATGGAGACGGCCTTGCACGTTCAGAGTTTGTCAAGCTACAATATGGCAAAAAAACCTACTTGGCATTTAATAAAATAAAACAAAGATTTGACCCCTATAACATTCTCAATCAAGATAAGATAATTACAGACAAGAGTACTGTAGTAAGCAAACTTGCATTATAGGCTAAGCCTCGTTTTGTATCTAAATTAGCCTTAATTTTTGAGTAATTTTGCTTGCAAAAATCGTACCTAAAATGCCTGCTATTGCTGCAGGGGCAACAACTAGTTGAAAAACAGGCTCTAGCATTTCAAAGTAGATTAGTGCAGTCATGCTAGGCCAGACAATCTGATGCGAGAAAACCTCATTGTAGGTATGAGTAATCAAAGGAAAATAAAAAAAGTAAAAGCATACGCCAGGTATTGCGCCAGCTAGATACTGTAATTTTCTTTTAAAGTTTGATAACATTACATCAAAAATTACAATTGGAATTACTCCAAGAAAATAAAAGCCAAGTGTTGGAATCAAAAAAGAGTTTTGTGCGATTGATGTTACTGCATTTATGATCAAAAATAATGTTCCAACAATTGATGCAATGCCAAACTTGTGGTT
>JAUYOQ010000183.1 GCA_030697975.1 Nitrosopumilaceae archaeon
ATATGTCACTTCTTGAGCTTGCACTTGATTAATTTCGCCAGCTGGAAGCGAACCATTTACTAAAAGTGCGACAACACCAAGTAGTGCTATACCTAGTACCGATTCAATTTTCAAGGATCTGCCTAGTCTTTTATGCACAAGTAGTGAATCTGATTTTAGATTTTTTTCAGCATTTCTTTGAATTTTAAACTGGTTATAGCCTCCAATTGAAATCATAAACGCAGCAATTATAATTTTTGTAATTATTAACATGCCATAGGTTGACTCTGATAGTAAGCCTACATCGCTTTCTAAGAACCATAAAAGAAGCGGTCCTACTATTATTATAATTCCAACAGAAATTATAAACATAATAGAAAATCGTGGTATCAATGACAGCAAAAATTTTTCTTTTTTATCATTATCTAACTTTGAAAGTGTAGGCAGCAATGCAAACCCAAAAAATATGATGCCGCCTATCCAAATTGATGCAACCAAGTTATGTACATAATCTAGTATTATTGCAGGCTGGTGTTCACTTGCAACTCCATGACCAATCATTGTAGTAGTTGCAATTAGTGCCAAAGAAAATATCAAAAGTGGAATCTGACCTTTTATTGTAAGCTTTGGTTTACGTTCTATTGCAAACCATAAAGCTAGTAAAATAACCGTTAAACCCATTCTAATCATCCATGTGTTGCCAAACGAAGTTTGAAGTGCATCTATTGCAGATACCTGCAATCGTAAGGTCTGAACAAAAAGCATCAAAATGTTAGACGCAAATACAATGATCAAACCAAATCCAATTAATTTCATAAAATTATGGTGGAACGTTTGCTCAACTTGATCAAGTTTTTCTTTCAATAATTTTCTTTTTTGTATATTCCAAATTAAGAAAGACGAAATTACTGCACCAAGTATAATCGTCTGCCCAACAAGACCTGGATATCTAGCTCCTGCCTCAGGGAAAAATAATGTCTCTGAGCTTCCTTGTTGCTCAATTAGCTTTGTATCTATTCTTACATCACCTACACCAAAAACAAAAGCATAATCAACTAGGTGGCCATCAACTTTTGACAGTACCTTGCTTGTAACAGTATACACACCTTCTTCTAATGGAGGTGTTGTAACTACAAGAGAATATTCGCCCTCAAAGTATGATGTATCCTTGTTGTCGATTTGGTTACCGTTACTATCAAAAACTTTCAGTTCGCTGAAATCTGCTTCCAAGACTTCTGAATAGTGGACAATTATCTGAGTAATTCCAAGTGATACATTAGATGATTGTACAGGATTTGTCTCTGTTGTAAATGGATGTGCCTCAGCTAGTGGAAAACCAATGGTTGAAATTAATATTAAAATTATTAGAAATTTCTTCATTAATTTTTCAAATCACACTTGATAATTTAAACAATTGAAAAATTTGATGTTTGTACCAGCTGAGTAAAGATAATAACATGTTATGATGGTTGCAAAATGTGAAATATGTTCTGTTCATCACGACATTTCTGATTATGGGTTCTGCTTTTAATGTAGCATATGGACATAAAACAGTAAATGTAGAACAATATGAAATAGTGGTTGGCTGGGGCATTGAACCCCCTATAGTTGGTTTTAGAAATTCTGTAACATTTGAAATAAATGAAGTAGAATCAGAAAACGTCAAAGCCGGCGTAACAAATGCCTTCAAAAATTTACAAGCAATAGCCAAATCTGGCGGCATAACAAAAACATTGGATATCAATTCTGATCCAAGAGTCGGACATTATTTCTCAGATATTATTCCAACAAAAACTGGTACAATCGAGATTGATTTGAAAGGTGAAATTAACGGAATAGCAGTGGATGTCTCTATACCAGTTGAAGATGTAGAAAATACTGCAGTACTTGACTTTCCACCCGCAACAAGTTCATCAAGTCAGGATGTTAGTACATTAAAAAATGCCATGTCTTCACTTCAGCAAGATGTTTCAGATATTAAATCAAAAATTGGTGATATAGATACAGGCTCAGCTAACTTTAATGTAGAATCTGCATACAACTTTGGCGTTTTTGGCTTGGTACTTGGAGCAGCAGGTGTAATCTTGGCGATAATTGCCATGATAAAAAGAAAATAAGATTTGGGAAGTTATTTTAGATTCGTGGAATTATTTTTGATCTTGTTGTCATAGCTATGATGCTTACTATGGCTATGCCAAGTATCATAACTGCAAT
>JAUYOQ010000193.1 GCA_030697975.1 Nitrosopumilaceae archaeon
GTTGCAATAATTGCATTTTTGATAGCATCTTTGGTAATAGGTACATTGACTTACAAACTGGTTCAAAAAAGTGGCCGAAGGTTGATGGTTGCTGGAAAGACTCTGCCTTTGTTTTTTGTAGGTACAATGCTTGCAGCACAATCAATCGATGGTAACTCATCACTGGGCAACGCTGCGCTTGTCTATCAATTTGGCTTTTGGGCAGGTGCTGTGATTCCTATAGGTCTTGGAATATGTCTTCTTTTGACTGGCTTCTTTTACGGCAAACCATTAAACAGAATGACCATGTTTACTTTACCCGACTTTTACTTTATAAGATTTGGTAATGCCGCAGAAGGAATCTCTGGCGTTTTGATGATAATTAGCTTTACAGTACTTGTTGCAGGAAACTTTGCAGCAAGTGGATTTATACTACAAACAGTTTTTGGTATTGACTTCTTTTGGGGAGTACTTATTGCAGCTCTAGTTGTACTTGCATATACTTTTGCAGGTGGACTGTTCTCTTCTGCTTACACGGACATATTCCAGATTTATCTTGCAATAGGTTCTTTCTGGGCAGCATTCATCTTCTTTGCAGGTGGATTTGCAGGAGTTCCATTTGACACTATACTTGGTAGTGCGCCACCTGGATACATGGATCTGTCAGGACTAACTGATATTGCATCAGGTGCACTGATCAACTGGGCTGGCATCCTTGCACTTGGCCTTGGTGATATAGTAGCACTTGACTTTATGGAGCGAGTATTTGCAGCAAGAGATCCAAAGACTGCACAACGTGGTGCCTTCTGGGGAGGCGCACTTACACTATTTACTGTGGTTCCAACAAGTATGATGGGAATAATCGCGCTACACTTTGTGCCAGGCATTGAGGATCCGTTTACTGCACTGCCTGAGCTAGCTATGAATCACATGCCATTTGCAATAGGTGCAGCTCTTTTGATGGGAGTACTTGGAGCTGCCATGTCTACAGCAAACGGTGGACTGTTAGCAATCTCTAGTGTAGTTTCAAGAAATCTAATTCAAAGAATTATTCGACGAAGATGGTTACACAAAGAACCTTGGACAGACAAAAAGCTGTTATGGGTTACAAGAGTAGTCATAATACCAATGATGGTTGCAGGTTTCCTTCTTGGTTACCTTGTGCCACAGCCTGGGATCTATCTGATATTGGCATTTGATATCGTATTTGCGGGTGCGTTTGCGCCACTTACACTAGGACTGTTCTGGAGAAAGGCAAACATGCCTGCTGCAATTGCTTCACTTTTGATAGGATCCGCTCTACGATTTGCATTCTTCTTTACGATGCCTATAGAATGGGCAGGATTGGATACAATGATTCCGCCACCAATCTCATTTGCAGTCTTTATTGGAGTAGCATTGGCCACACAAAAGAAATGGCCTGGTAAGGCACGACATGATGTAAGAGACTATGTTCCACCAGAAGAAGATCTCATATCAGGTGAAGATCTAAAACACTTTGTGCCAGGATCTGGCGAGAACACATCAGGTAAAAGTGCAGCGCATTAACAAACCTATTTAAATTTACCAAAAAGGGATCTTTTCTTCATTTTTTCAAGCTTGATAATTATCTTATTTCTATAATACACTGCAGTTGAATTGTTTGGTTCAAGTTCTAATGCCTTGTTATAGCATTGCAAGGACTCTTCCAATTTTTCTAATGAAAATAGCAACTTTCCTTTGTAGCTTAGAGCGTAAACATAGGTAGGATTGATCTCAAGTGCTTTATCGCAGAATGAAAGTGCTTCCTCACATTTTTGCTGATGTTCAAGAAGCCAAACCATACTACATAAGGCCACTACATTTGTTGGATCAAGCTCGATTGCTTTTTCACAAAAAAATTTTGCGGCCCCATATTTTTTGAGTGAATAAAGCGAGACACCTTTGCTGTACATTGCACGTATATTTTTTTGATCAATTTCCAAAACCTTGTCAAAACATTCTACTGCTTTTTCATAAAGACCAGTTCGATCATAAACAAGACCCTTGTTGAGTAGTGCATCAATACATTTTGGTTCAATCTCTAAAGCCTTATCAAAAAATACAAAGATTTCTTTATTTGAAAATCCAGCAAAGTCAAGAGTCCATCCCTTTGCTACAAGCGCCTTTACATTTTTTGGGTCAACTTCAAGCGCTTTTGTATAAAATGACATGGCCTCCTCATGCTTGCCTTGTTTTGCAAGCTCAGCACCCTTTTCGTACAGCTCCTGTGATTTTCTAGAATCTTCTTCGATTGCCTTGTTTAGATAGAAAATAGAGTCAGAATTCAGACCCAGTCTGCCTAAAACCACGCTTTTGTTGTATAATGCACTTGAATTCTTGGAATCTGATTCTAGTACCTTATCAAGGCAGGTAATTGCCTCATCATGTTTTCCAAGTTTACTTAGAGTAGCACCCTTTTGTGTTAATGCATCAGCATAATTTGGATCGATCTCTAAAATCTTGTCAAAACAAGAAATTGCCTCTTGCTGATTTCCCAGCTTTGATAGTGTAAGTCCTTTGTTATACAAGGCATCAATATTTTTTGGATCATTTTCTATTACCTTCTCAAAACAAGACATGGCCTCACTGAACTTTTCCAGCTTGCAAAGTGTTGATCCCTTGTGGAACTGCGCAACAAGATTATCTGATTCTATTTGTAATGCTTTATCAAATCGTGAAAGCGCTTTCTTAAAATTATTATAGTTTACAGATGTGATTCCCTCATTGATATAATGCCAAGAATTTTTCGAGTTCTCTAGGATCATTTCAATTAATTACAATATACTTTGTTTATAATTGATCGTACATTACAAACAATTTTTGCGCTCAGACACAATTATTAAATAAAAATTTGATTTTCATTTGAAAAAACAGATCGTACTTTACCTAGACATATTTAATAACTTACCGTAGATCATAATTTTGAATTACAATGGGAATGGAATTTTATGGTGAATCATACAAGGGAAATGATCAACCCCCGTTTGTTGGAATCAACACATTTTTACATCTTCCATGGGTGCAAAGCCATGAAGAGCTGCAAAGAGTCAAACCAAATGTAGCTATAATTGGAGAACCGTTTGATTTTGGAACAACAATTCGTCCTGGTGCGAGATATGGCCCAAGAGCAATTCGTGCAGCATCAACGATTCCCGCACCACCCTATGAACGATTTAACATTGAAACAGGCGCAGATCCTTTTGGAGTTTTTAGAGCAGTTGATTATGGTGATGTGAATGTTTCACCAGGTGATGTGATAGAATCACACAAAAGAATGACACAAAAAGTCAAGGAAGTACTTGACATAAATGGCATTCCTGTCATGCTTGGTGGAGATCATTCTATTACATTTGCAAACGTTAGAGCATTTGCAAAAAAATACAAAAACATTGGAATAATTCATTTAGATACACATGCTGATTGTGCACCACAAGGCCTTTGTGGCTTCAAATATGACCATGGTGCACACGTTCGAAGAGTCATGGAACTTGGCTGTCTTAAAGGCAAAAACTATACCCTAATTGGTCCAAGAGGATACTGGCCTGGACCTGACCTCTACAAATGGATGTCAGATCAGGATTTTCAATGGTTTACAATGCTTGATGTTGAAGAGATGGGAATTGATACGATAGCAAAAGAGGCAGTTGATCGTGCAAACGATGGAACAGACGCTGTCTATCTTACATGGGATATAGATTCCTTTGATCCTGCATATGCTCCAGGTACAGGTGAACCTGAGCCAAACGGCCTTACCTCAAGGGAGGGAATGAGACTAGTGCGACAATTTTCTGTAGGGTTTGATCCTGATAGGTTTGCAATGGATCTTGTAGAAGTAGCTCCTACATATGATGTCAGTGATCAAAACTCATACAGTGGCGGCATTACATCAGGACTTGGGCAGAGGCTGATAGTTGAGCTCTTAGCAGGATTAGCTCTTACAAAACAAGGCAAAAAAGATGGCAGTCCAGTACGACCTCACAAGTATCGCGGTACGGGAAACACATATCACTTTGGAAAAGAATCTCGACCAGAAATTCCAAAAAGGAAATGATTCATGTTAAAGCAACTATAAATGGCGAGCCAGACATACCGCCAATAACTAAAATATTCCAGTATGATTCTGATTCCGAAAATGTCTTTCTTTCTTCAACTGAGCTAGTCAAGCAACGACTCTCAAAAAACCTGAGAGTTAATCTAAATGAGACAATTCTTGTGTATTGTGCCTACATTATTAGTGAATTACGTGATGAAAAATCAATTGAATCGATAAAGGAAAACGCAAGAAAAATTCTATCTCAGGATAAAGTAATGATTGGAGTTCCAGAATCAATAAGAAAGCTAAGATTTGAGGTATTCCTTGACGATAAGCCAACAGTGACCATAACACTTGATGAACCAATACAAACTAGCGATTACATTTTGTTACCAAATACTAGAAAACAGGTGTAAAATTGGTAGAACAAATTCTTGAACAATTACAGGCAATGACTCCAGCACTAGTTTTGACATTGGGTCTTGCTATAGGTTTACAGCATGCCTTTGAACCAGATCATGTAGCAGCAGTAAGCACTCAGATCTCAAAGCGACGATACAAACTGCAATCAGTCAGGAAAATAATCACAGAAGGTACATTCAAGTCATCATTTCTTGGTGCTATGTGGGGTGCAGGTCATACAACAACACTTGTACTAATGGGGCTTCTTGTCTATCTTTTGGCAATAAACATTCCACAAAATGTTTTCATGGGTTTTGAATTTATTGTTGGAATAATGTTAGTCTTTCTTGCATTTACAACATTTAGCAACAAAAAACTGTTTACACTAAAACACTTACACATTCACACACATAACGACGGTACGATTCACACTCACCCACACGAACACGATAATGACCACAAGCACTCACACAAATCCTACATTATAGGTTGCATTCACGGATTAGCTGGAAGTGGAAGTCTAGTTGTATTAACTGCTAGTACACTTGGTAACATCGAGACAACTTTGAGCTTCATTTTGATATTTGGTATTGGGTCTGTAATTGGAATGGCGATGGTAAGTGGATTAATCGGACTTCCTTTTGCGTTTATAAACAAGATCGAATCTGCAAACAAAGCTCTTAGGTACATTGCTGGATTTGCAAGTTTACTTATTGGTGCAAACATTCTATACGAAATAGCTATAGTAAACAATTTGTTTGGTATCTAAAGACATCTTTTCATGCCAATTAGCATTTATGTAGACGGCTCAGGGGGAGATAACTCTGGATATGGCTTCTATGTTAAAGAGACAGGTGAATCATTTTATGAAAAGAAGCCAAATATCACAAATAATCAGGCAGAATATCTTGCAATAATTGCTGCACTAAAATTTGTAAAATCAAAAGATGATGAGGTTGTTATCTATAGTGATTCTAAAAATACGATTGCACAACTAAATCACGAAAATGCAATAAACAATGATCAGCTGCGAAGTCTAGCAAGAGAAGCATGGGAGTTAATTGCTAAAGTTTCTAAAATAAAATTAACATGGATACCTCGAAAAGAAAATCTGGCTGGAAAAATGCTTGGAAGCTAAGTATTAGGTTATGATAAGTTTGATTCTAAAAAACATGAATAGCTTTATTATGGAAACTAATTTGATCCAAAGTTAACAAATTGACTGAATCAGTTTTTCTTTCACCTACCTCAATTGCAATAATTGGTGCATCAGACAAGGAAGGAAGTATAGGACGAGCAATTACCTCAAACATCATGAAGGGATACAAGGGAATCATTTATCCAATCAGTCCAACAAGGGACACAGTTTTTGATAAAAAGGCATACAAGACTGTCCTAGATGTTCCTGAACAAATTGACTTGGCAGTAATTATTACAAAAAACACTATTGTTTCAACAGTTTTAGAGGAATGTGGTAAAAAGGGAATCAAAGGAGCAATTGTAATTACAGCTGGATTCAAGGAGGTTGACGAAGGGGGGGCAAAACTAGAACAACAACTAAAGGAAATTGCAAAAAAGTACAACATCAAGGTAATTGGTCCAAATTGTCTTGGTGTGATGAACCTTGCTCCAAAAACAATGATGAATTCTACATTCCTAAAAATTACACCAAAATCAGGAGAAATAGCACTTGTTTCACAAAGTGGAGCAATCTGTGCTGCACTTGTTGAGGACGCAAGCGCACAGGGAATTGGATTTTCAGCAGTTGTAAGTATGGGAAACAAGGCTGACATGAACGAAATTGATGTACTTGAGATGCTTGCATACCATGAGCAAACAAAGGTGATTGTAATGTATCTTGAAGACATGGGTGACGGTCAAAAATTTTTAAAGATTTGCAAAAACATTACTAAAAATCTAAAAAAACCTATCTTGGTTTTAAAATCTGGACGAAGCCCAGAGGGAGCAAAAGCTGCAATGTCTCATACAGGAGCATTGATGGGCTCTGATGAAATCTATGAAGCATTACTAAAACAATCTGGAGCAATCAGAGTAGATACAATGGGGGAATTATTTGATTACGCAACCGCATTCTCAAAGCAGCCGCTTCCACTAGACGGTGATCTTGTCATTGTATCTAATGCAGGTGGACCCGCAATTATCTCAACTGATGCATGCTCAAAGCTTGGAATCAAGATGGCAAAAATCGACGATATAAGACCAAAAATTGACGCAGTAATTCCCCCGTGGGGTAGCTCACGAAATCCTGTAGATATCGTTGGTGATGCAGATTATAATCGATTCAACAATGTACTTGAGAATGTTTTATCACACAAAAATGTTGGCACTGTTATTGCAATGTGTACGCCATCGGCAACTCTTGACTACAATAAACTTGCAGAAGTAATTGTCAGCATGTCAAAAAAATACAAAAAAACAATTCTTGCAAGCCTGATGGGACTAGATGAAGGCATAAAAAACAGACAAATCATGGCAGAAGGAGACATACCATATTATACCTATGCAGAAGCAGCAATTCAAACCCTCAAGGCAATGCTTAGGTTTGTTGAGTGGATAAAAAGTCCAGAAGGCAAGATTGTCATCTTCAAGGTAAACACGAACAAGGCAAAAAAAATCTTTGATAAAGTAAAACAAGAGAAAAGACAAAACCTGCTTGAAGAGGAGGGGCAAGAAATATTGCGGGCGTATGGATTGCCACTTCCACAAAGTGCCCTTGCAAAAACAGAACAGGAAGCAGTAAAGATTGCAAAAAAGATTGGTTATCCAGTAGTACTAAAGATAGCATCGCCACAAATCATTCACAAATCAGATGCTGGAGGCGTAAAGGTGAACATACAAAATGATAAAGACGCGCGCTCCGCATTCAAAGAGATCATAAAGAATGCAAAAAAGTACAACAAAAACGCAGTAATCAAAGGTGTCCTAGTTGTTGAGATGGTAAAAGGTGGAAAGGAAATGATTATTGGTTCAAAACAAGAACCAGGATTTGGACCTGTTTTGATGCTTGGGATGGGTGGCATCTATGTAGAGATCTTAAAAGATGTTACATTCAGACTTGCGCCAGTAACTGACAAAGAAGCAGAAGATATGATCACATCAATTAAAACAAAAAAACTTCTTGAAGGTGTAAGAGGAGAAAAACCATCAGATCTTGCAAAACTCTCTGAATGCATACAACGGTTGTCGCAACTTGTAACAGATTTTACAGAGATCAAAGAACTGGACATGAATCCAGTGTTGGTTATGGAAAAAGGAAAAGGTTGCAAGATCCTTGATGTTAGAATAGGTCTTTAACAAAATACGCATGACCAGAAATAGTTTAGAATATTTATAACACTTCGAGGCACTTTAAGCATATGCCAATTAGAACTGGAGAAGAGTATATCCAGAGTTTGCGAGGAAGAAAACTCAAAGTGTACCTTTTTGGCGAATTAGTCAAAGAACCTGTGGATCATCCAATGATCCGTCCATCAATTAATGCAGTAGCTGAAACATATGACTTGGCAGTAAGAGAAGAAGAGCTTGCAACGACCCACTCATCAATAACTGGAATCAAAGTAAATCGATTTTTACACATTGTAGAAAGTGCACAGGACTTAGTGTTGCAAAATAAGATGCAAAGAAAAATGGGACAGAACACAGGAACATGTTTTCAACGATGTGTAGGCATGGATGCAATAAACTCGTTGCATTCTATAACATATGAAATTGATGAAAAATTTGGTACAAATTATCATAAACGACTGTTGGATTTTATCAAAATGGTTCAAACCGAGAATCTTGTAATCGGTGGTGCCATGACAGATCCAAAAGGAGACAGAAGCAAGGGCCCAGCAGAACAAGCGGATCCTGACATGTTTGTTCGTGTAGTAGAAAAAAATGACAGGGGAGTTTACATAACAGGTGCAAAGGCCCACCAAACAGGATGCATAAACTCGCATTGGATTATTATCATGCCAACAATGAGATTGACAGAAAACGACAAAGACTATGCAATTGTTGGTGCAGTACCTGCAGATGCAGAGGGTATAACTTACATCTATGGACGACAGTCTTGCGACACACGAAGCATGGAAGGAGGAGATATTGATGCAGGAAACTCACAATTTGCAGGACAAGAAGCAATGATAATCCTTGATCGAGTTTTCATCCCCTGGGAAAAAGTTTTCATGTATGGTGAATACGAGTTTGCTTCAATGCTTGTTGAAAGATTTACTTGTTATCACAGAAGAAGCTATGTTTGCAAGACAGGACTTGGCGATGTCCTAATTGGTGCAGCAGCTACAATTGCAGATTACAACGGTATTCCAAATGTTTCACATATCAAGGACAAACTTGTTGAGATGACACATCTTAACGAATCAATTTATGCTGCAGGCATTGCATCATCTTATCAGGCTCACAAGCTCAAGTCTGGCGTGTGGCTAAATGACGATATGTTAGCACAGGTGTGCAAACACAATGTTACAAGATTTCCATATGAGATTGGCAGACTTGCTCAAGACATTGCAGGAGGGCTAGTTGTGACCATGCCTTCAGAAAAGGACTTTAGAAATCCAGAGACAGGACCACTGCTTAGAAAATACTTGGCAGGAAGAAAAGGCGTTGATGTTGAAAACAGGATGCGTGTACTACGATTAATTGAAAACATGACCCTAGGAAGAAATGCAGTTGGATATCTCACAGAGTCAATGCATGGTGCAGGATCACCTCAAGCACAACGAATCCAAATTGCACGCCAAATGCAGCTTGGCTACAAGAAAAACTTGGCAAAGCACCTTGCTAATGTAAAAGACGACTTTGAGGAACCACAAGAAAATTCTGAATACTTTAAGCGAGTATT
>JAUYOQ010000194.1 GCA_030697975.1 Nitrosopumilaceae archaeon
TTTGCAATAAAAGAACTGCTGCCGTTGCTTACAGCTGATCGACTAAAAGAAGCAACACAGATTGTAATTGAAAACTATGAACACTACAAAAAGGAAAAGCGAAAATGATAACATCAGTTGAGCTTTCAAACTTTTTGTCACACTCTGATACAAAATTAGAGTTTGATAACGGAGTTACAGTGTTTGTTGGCCACAATGGAGCTGGCAAATCAAGTATAATTGATGCAATTACATTTGCGTTGTTTGGCCAACATACAAGAAACTCAAACAAAGGTTTGATAAAACATGGAGAAGCACAAGGATTTACCAAGGTAATATTTTCCATAAATGGAAAACGCTACAAAGCTGAAAGGAGAATTGATGTAAAAGGAGGGCTGGCTGCTCAGTTTTCTGAAATGGTTGAAAACCAATGGGTGCCGCTTGCAGCTGGGGAAAGAAAACAGTTTAGCGAATCAATGACACATGAAGTTGAAAAGAGAATCGGTTTAGATTTTGAAAAGCTAAAGATCGCATCAATAGTTCAACAAGGAGAGCTAAACGCTATAATCAAGGCAAAACCAAAAGAGTTCAAAGAATTGCTAAATGCAATTATTGGAATAGACAAGCTTGATGTTGCATCAGAAGCAATGAAAGAAGTCAGCAAAAATTTTAGACAAAAAATTGAGGAGCAGATAGGCTACGATGATACACATATTGACATTTTATCGCGTGATCTACAAAGATACAAAATTGAACTTGCTGAATCAAAACCACTAAAAGACGAACTATCTTCAAAAAGAATCCAATATGAAAAAGAACTTGCAGGAATGCAAAAAAATCTAGAGACAGATCTGCCAAAACTTGACAAGCTAAGCCAGCTAGAGTCACGAAAGAATGAGCTTAGTACATATGCAAAAGAGGCCATTCAAGAAATGAAGCGTGAAATAGCTGAAAATGAGCGTAAAATTCGTGATTGTAAAGACTGTTTTGAATCTGTTAGTCTAAAAAAAGACTTGGAATCCAAGCTAGAAAAGGCAGAGTTTGCAATCGAAGATTTGCAGAAAAAATTACAACATCTATCAAACCAAAAGACATCACTAGAAGAGAAACACGCCTTATCTTCAAAACTCCAGCTCAAAGACAACAAATGTCCTGTATGTGATTCAGTTGTTGACAAGCTAAATCCATTATTTCAAGAAAAACACCTAAAACAAGAGCTAGCTCAAATACAAGACAAAATCTCCGGACTAGAGAAGGAGCTGGTACTATGCAGTAGGAGTAGAGTTGAATTTTCTGAAAAAGTACAAAAGGCAGGAGAAGCAGAAGCAATACTTCGTACTTATTCTATAAAAAACAAAGAAGAGCTCCAAAAGATCCAACATGCGGTAGAACAAAAAAAAGTAAATGTACAAAAAGTTCTAACAATAACTGCAGGCAATTTAGTTGAAGTTGCACACATTGATTCCCATACAAAAATACTATTTGATGCAATATCACAGCTAGAACATGAGACTCAAGGATTTGATGAAAAACAGTTTGCAAAGCTAAAAGAATCTATCAGACAAAAACAATCAGAGATTGCTACAATAAACCAACGACTTGGAGCCATAAGTGAAAAGATAGACAAGGCACAAGAGCAGATCAAATCTCTTGAGGGTGCAATATTTGAGCTCAAAATAGTACGAGACTATGTTGAAGAGCTTGATACAATTCAAACAAAAATTTTCAATAGAGATGGACCTGTTGCAACAAGTCTTAGGTCATGGGCACTAAACACTATTTCATCAAAGGCATCTGAA
>JAUYOQ010000019.1 GCA_030697975.1 Nitrosopumilaceae archaeon
GTTGGAAACAAAAGAAATTTTTTTGATTCAATTTTAAATCCAGAATCCGTTTCTAAGATTCCACCTTTTCGTAAAATAACTGTCTGGTCTCCACCTTCTAGTGCCTTAACGATGGTGGCCCATTCCTTTAATGCATCCATTTATCCAAGGCTGCCTATTAGAGGAATAATATCCTTTTTGACACCAACAATCATCGGTGTATCAACTTTGATGTAACGAGAAACTTTGGTTTCTCTTAGCTCCATGATCAGATTTTGAAATGCATGTAGATCATCTGTTTCAAAAGCTAGCATAAATTCCGCGTCATGAATTCCAAAAGAATATGTCGTATTAAGAATAACCTGCGGATATTTCTTGCCAATTTGAATATGTTCGTCCATCATCTGCTGTCTTTCTTGGGCAGGAAGCAGGTACCATTCTCGTGTTTTGATAAACGGATACACAATGACATATTTTTTTTGCTCTTCTCCTGCAAGCCATCCATGGCCCTTTGATTCTTTTGCATAAATTGATGGTCTGGTGTTTGATAGGTAAACATGTGTTGGATAGATGTACTTCCCAAATACAGTAAGGTAGATTTTTGAAACAACATCCTGTATTTCATCTAGCGATTCAGAGGCAAACCAAAGCAGGAACTCAGCATCGTCACGTAATCCCAACGTTGAATATGATCGGAACCTTGCATTGGATTTTTTAATGACGTTTTCAACCTCTTTTGCAGATTCTTCCTTTGCTAAATCTGCCATCCATCTCCATTTAGGGTCTATTTTGAAAAACGCGAAGCTAAAAAACACTTTTTTCTCACTCAAATTAGATTGCGGCTCATTTTCCATTGCTTTCATCTCTTGTCCAACACTATCCTTAAGTTCTTGCATGGCATTTTGCGCTTTTTTTAATATATTTTGTAGTTCGTCTTGATATTTTTTGGCATCATTACTCATAATATCAGTTTGAATCCTGATGCCTTATAATAATAAAATCCTGTTTTTTGAATTATCTGGTTACTGGCTTTCTAAAATCCAATCATAGCCTTTTAGTTCTAATTCGTTTGCCAAGGAGGCATCTCCACTTTTGAGAATCTTGCCTTGTGCAAAAACATGAACATAATCCAACTTTTTGAGAAAGTTTAAAATTCTTGCATAGTGAGTAATAACAATTATTGTAGAATCTTTGTCTGAAACCTCGCTAATTGCTTTTGCAACAGACTGAACAGCATCAATATCAAGACCAGAGTCCGGCTCATCTAATATTGAGATTGTTGGTTTCAGTACGGCCATCTGCAAGACCTCGGATCTTTTCTTTTCTCCACCAGAGAATCCTTCGTTAAGATATCTTGTTAGAAAATCATCGTGTAATCCAACTTTTTGCAAATTGTCTTTGAGATATTTTTGAAATTCTCTTACTGTAATGAAAACTTCCCTGTTGTCACCTTGAAGTGATTTACTTAGTGCGTTGTAAGCTGTTCTAAGAAAATGTGAGTAACCAACTCCAGAAACTTCAGTTGGATATTGAAATCCTAAAAAAAGACCCCGTTTTGCTCTTTCATCTGTTGAAAGTCCTAAAATGCTTTTACCGTCAAGTAAAATGTCGCCCTGTGTTACCTCATATTTTGGGTGGGCAAGCAGTGTGTAGGCAAGCGTGCTTTTGCCTGATCCGTTTGGACCCATTATCGCATGAACCTCGCCAGGCCCAGTCTTCAAATTTACTCCTTTTAGTATCAATTTTCCCTCTCTTTGAACGTGAAGGTCTTTGATTTCTAAAGTAGTCATATTGTGCTCCTGAGGCCTTTTCTCCAATATAACATAGACGAATTTTAGCTAATCCTAACCGGCTTCATTCTAGTTTTCTAGAACGACTAAGTAAAAAAGAAAAAAAAGAGATTAATTTTTGGCAAGTAATGGTCTTAAAGTTACCTTCAGTTTGTAGCTTGCTAGGATCTCTTTACACCTGTTTCGTATTGTGACCTCTGTAACGCCTGCAACGCTTGATACATCGCGCTGTAAAACGCTTTGACCTAGCAGAATAGATGCTACATACAAATATGCTGCCGCAATACCGTTTGGTGCCTTTCCATCTGCAAGATTGTTGTTTTTTGTTTTTTGTGCAATTTCTAAAGCTAGTCTTTCTACTCGTACATCTGTTTTTGTCAAGTTGGCAATTTTTGAGATGTACCTGTCCATCGTTAGTACTGGTGCAGTATTTGTACCAAGCTCCATTACCAAAGTTCTATAGTACCGCGCTGCAAGTTTTGTCTTTGCCTTTACATCCTTTGGTTGGCATACTCCTTTGCAGATCTCCTCAAGGGATCTTACTACATTGCATTGTTTGCATGCCATGTATACTGTTGCTGCCGAGATGCTTGTTACCGATTTTCCTTTTACCTCAACTTTTCCATCTAGATTTCTATAGATCATAGATGCTGTCTCAAGCACATTTTTTGAAAGAGAAACATTCTCACATGTTTGGCCAATTCTTGATAAAACATTTGAGAGCCTCCTTTCTCGAGGTGATGAAACACGTACTCTTTGTTGCCATTTTCTTAGGTTGTACATTTGGTTTGCTACTTGGGAGCTGATAGTTTTTCCACTAAAGTCCTTGGTACTAATAGAAATCTCTGTTGTTATTCCAAGGTCGTGTTGAGAATAGGTCGTTTGACCTGTTGCTCTAGCTAACCGCATTTTGTCTTCAAGGTTTGTACTTCTTGTTTCTGGACCATAGTCTGCCATTTGTTCTGCTACGACAATGCCGCATGTAGAACAAATTAGTTCGCCACTCTGAACGTCATCAATAAGCGATGATTTGCATTCAGGACAGCTTGTTTGTATTTCTAATGTATTCACTTTCTATTTCTCCTGAATTTTTTATAATTTGCAGGAGTTGATGCAAGCGCGAAAATTTTCTTGCCAATGTATTTCTTGACGTTATTAGTTAACGGAATAGCTGATGCATATGGTTTTGCAACAGGACCAATTAATTCCGTCACTTTTGCAACTTTGTCAAGCTTTTCGTCACAGAGAATCTGACCCTCATCAACAACTTTGGTGAGTTTTACAATTACTCTGCCACTATTGGCCAAATGCAAAATTTCCCCTACCTCCTGCAATTAATTACGAAACTATTCCGTCGTTATCATAGACTTCTGTCAACTTTACTTTAGCTGAAAGTAATATTGTATCTTACTTTGATTGTTTTGCTCTTTTTGCAACCAGTTTTTTAGAAATTTTGTCAAGAATTTTTGTTTTTGATGATCCTTTTGGTACCACAACGTATCCTGATCTAACATAAGGTCGTTTTGGAAATCGCACCTTGTCATCAGATTCTTTTATTTCAAACCCCGCATCTTTTACAGCATCAATTAATTCATTAAGTGATGGATCAAAAATACATTTTTCTTTTGCCAATTTTCTTCCTTTGTTTTTTGGTAATGTCTTATTGAAATAATCAAGCCAGATTACGACATGCTCGTAATCTTTCATACGATCACTTTACTAAAATTGCATTGACTATGCCGTGCTGTCCAGGTCTTGAGACTACCTTGCACTTGCCATCTTCGGTTTCAAGTATTGCTCCTTTTGTGATAACACCACGTCGTTGATAGTCCTTGTTAGTTGGGTTTTCAAGAACTCGAAGAATTTTTGTTTTTTTCACTTTTGCATCAGCTAATGCCAAGTTTACAAAATCAATTGTTTTTAGAGCTGTTTTTTGATTTTTACCGCGCACCTTTCTTGTCACTGTAACTTGAGCTTGTGTGAGTGCTTCGTTTGGATATCTGTCTATTTCGTATTTTCTTCTTGTTCTTAATGGATGTCGTCTTCCACCTGTTATCTTACTTGTTGCCAAGTTCTCAATTGATTTTTTCACAAAAAAACCATACAATACTCTAATTTATACAAAACGCGAATAATGTGTGATTGATAGACTGATTACTAGACTGCAGGAATGGGTTGTTCGGTTGGTACTGGTAAATGAGATGTCTTTCTGACCTTTTTGAACAGCTTTTGCTTGAGTGTATCTGCATCGCCTTGAATACCAAAGTATTTTTTGAATTTTTCAGTAGTCATGTAAATTTTTAGTCTGCCAACATTTTGATGTTCAATAAAATCAAGCTGTCTTAATTCTTTAAGATGTGTGTAGACGCCACTACCTCTTGTTTCAACTAGCTGTTTTGATGAAATAGGTTGCATGTATGCAATGTATGACAAAGTTTTGAGTGTTGAACTTGGAAGAATTGGTTTTGATGCATAACGCCTAATTGAAGCATTGTATTCTGGTCTTAGCTGAAACACATAAGATCCATCAGGCAAAGTAACAATCTCAAGTGCCTTAAAGGATGATTTTGTTTTTTTCATAATGTTTGTAAGCAATGCAAGAGTCTTTTTCCTAGATTCCGTACCTGAAGCCTTGATTAGTTCTTCTACGCTCAAAGGCCTTCCTGCAGAATAAAGGGCCGCCTCTAATTTTGCCGTAGCCTCGTCATCATCTTGAAGATCTACCATCTACTTGGTCACCTCAGTTGTGCCTAATCCCGTTATTTCCTTATTTGCCATTGTTATTTTGATATCTTCGTCAATTTGTTCAAGTTCGACCTTTTGGTCCCTGGCTAGGAACAGTATAGCAAAAAAGCATCGTATGGCATCAATTGGCTCCAAGTCAGCTACAATATTGCGCAGCAAACCAGAGCCAGTAGGACTGATTTTACTAACAATTAGTTCTTGGTATTTTCCAATTAAGTTTTCAAGCGAGATAAAATAGTCCTTAAAGTCAGGTGTCTCAAGTGGTTCAAAGCTCATCTGGCCTCCTCTTCGCGACCGTGGGTTTGCAATCGAACCAATTAGGTTTTCAAGTAATCCTAAGAGCTCATCTAATGTAACAGGATAAGTTGATTCATGTCTATACGGTATTTGCACCAGTTCAATATCAACACCAGATCTTTGTCGTAATGGTTTTGTTTCCATGGCTGCCTTTTGCAGTGCAAAGATGCTCTCAACTTTCATTCTGTGAATTAATGACGAAGACAATGCTGCCATGCCTGCCACCCGAAGATCCTTTTTTCCAGTTTGATTTAGAAGTTTTATTAAAAGCTCTAGTATCTTAACTATGTCAATTTCCCAAACATCTTTTTTCGTAACTATGGCAGGATTAAAAAGAATGTTCAATGGAGCTTGTGAAATGTTTGGTTCTGTTTCGTCACTCACAAACAAAAACTCTATCTAATGAAATAATATCTAGGCGCTCTATTTTTTTGTTGCATCCAGTCAACTCTTATATTATAACCTAAAAACAGTACTGATATGAAGGCAGCAAGGATTGTTGCTCCAAATGAACCTTTACAACTAACAGATATTGAAATTCCAAAACCAGGAGATCTCCAGGCAGTAGTTAAAGTAAAGTCAGCAGGAGTGTGTCATAGCGACTTGCATCTCTGGGAAGGAGGATATGACCTTGGTGACGGCGTATTTTTGAAAGTTACAGATAGAGGAGTAAAATATCCAATAACTCCAGGTCATGAGATAGTCGGAAAAGTAACAGAAATTGGAAAATCAGTATCAAATGTAGCAGTCGGTGATGATGTCTTAGTTTATCCTTGGATTGGGTGTGGACTTTGCCCTGCCTGTAGGGTTGGAAACGATAATCTATGTGACACTCCGCGCTCTGTTGGACTATTCCAAGACGGTGGATACGCAGAATATGTTCTAGTTCCAAATGTAAAATTTCTACTCAAAGTAGATGGAATTGATCTTGATGGCGCAGCCTCGCTTGCCTGCTCTGGTTTGACTGCCTTTACTGCTATTAAAAAGGCAAACACAAACTCGCAACAATATCTGGTAATAATTGGAGCAGGAGGGCTAGGCTTGATGGGTGTCCAGATTGCAAGAGCACTGACAAATTCTAACATAATTTGTGTAGACCTTGATGATAACAAACTTGAAACTGCAAAAAAGATGGGCGCAGACTATATTGTTAATTCAAAAAACCCAAAAGCCATTGAGGAGATAATGTCTATTTGTAAAAATAAGGGTGCCGATTGTGTTATAGATTTTGTAAATGCACCACCAACTGCAAAAATGGGGCTTTCTATTCTACGAAAGCGAGGAAAGCTAATTCTGGTCGGACTGTTTGGCGGTTCCATTAATTTGTCATTGCCGACAATACCTCTGAAAGCCATTACAATAGAAGGTGCATACACTGGTAACTATAACGACTTGGTAGAATTACTGGGATTAGTAAAACGTGGAATCATCAATCCAATGGTATCAAAAAAATATTCACTTGACGAAGCAAACACTGCACTTGAAGATCTTAAACAAAGAAAGATAATTGGTCGTGCAGTCATAAATCCGTGAATTTTTTTTCAAAAAAATTATGTCCCACGCGAAGGATTTGAACCTTCGACAACCCGGTTTCTGTATGCCTGATAGGCTGGATACTTCGTCAGCCAAAAGCCGACAACTACAGCCGGAAGCTCTACCAGGCTGAGCTAGCGTGGGACGATCTTTCGCTGTTGTCTAGTATTAAATAATTATCGAAGCTTCCACTTCAACTAACTCTTATTAACGGAAATTATTTAGTAATTTTATGGAGGAGGAAGCAGTTTATCAAATCTATGAAGTTCGGTGTAATGACGTACTAGAGCAAGAAGGTGTAAGATTTGCAGCAATAATTAATTCTGAAGGTAAGCTTACCGCAGGCGGATTCAAAAAAGGTATCACGCCACTTGAAGGAGATGAAGAAAAACTACACGAGTTTATGAAATATGCAGCCAAAATATCGCTGCAAGAAGAATACGATAATAGTTTGGGAGCGCTTAATTACATTGCCGCTCGTCGTGATAAAATAATTCTAATCAGTTTTCCATTTCCTGTAAGTAGACATATACTCTTAGTTTCTGCTGAGCCTGGCCTTGATATTGAAAAACTAGCTAGAGTAGTTGTCACAATATTTGGAGATTCATCACATGCCACAGAAAGAGGTTTATCAGAATCCTTTCCTGGAGTATGAATGCGATCTAGCGAATTTTTAAAAATTTCTAAAAATTTAGTTATTAAAGCGATCTAATAAACGATAAATATCGACTACTAAACTAACTAAATTTGTGGCAGCATCAGAACTTTTGGTAGGCGGATATGTCTGCACGCCTTATTTGCACAACCATGAATCAATTGAGATAAAGGATACTTGGCAACGATCTAAAAATATTCAAGAGATGTATTTTGCTACGGCAACTTTTTCAAAGGATGGAAGCCCATATTTTTCGCCTGCTGCTAATCATTATATCATTGCAAAATTCAAGGACAATACAAAAATTCTAAAAGAAATAGACAAATTCAAGCAGGAAAAGGCTTCGTTTATTTTCAGTATGAACGATGAACTCTTTGAAAGAGAATGTTCTGAAAACGTGAATTTCGTTTCTGTATATTACTTGGAATACGGTGAATCATATACAGATATGAAAGATGTAGCTGATGTAATAGCAAAACGTGACAAAGTCGGAAGAGCTGGAATAGGTACAATGGATCTTTGCTCAAACAAAGAACCAAAGTTTACCTTTCCCTATAAAGATAGTATTGTTGTGTTAGAGGTTGCAAGTGATAAAAGTCATCAAAGTGTTAACAAATATTGCGAAGAAACTCGTCGTCATATTTGTAGAAAAGGGATCACACTAACCAATCTTGTTAGTCTTTCAATTCTTGAAAAATTAAAATAAAAAAGTTAAATATCAACCAAAAATCTGTTTTTCCATGAGCAAACCATCTGAGCTAGGATCACTAAAGATCGGTTCTTACATACTTTTACCTGTATCAGATCAACCTTCTGGTGAGCCTTGTCGTATAGTAGAATATGATACAAGCAAGCCTGGAAAACATGGGGCTGCTAAAGCAAGGATTGTAGGTGTTGGCATATTTGATAACCAAAAACGACCACACGTAGGTCCTGTTAGTATGCAGGTACATGTGCCATTAATAGACAAAAGAATGGGTCAGATAATCTCAATAACAGACTCTGCCATTCAGATAATGGATTCAGAAACCTTTGAGACCCTGGATGTGAACATGGTAGAAGATGAACTCAAAGGCAAAATTCAACAAGGTCAAGATGTTGAATATTGGAAAGTAATGGATAGAACTAAAATAATGAGAATCAAATCTTAATTTGGATGCTGATGATGATTTGGAAAAGCCATCTGATTTTTGATGAAGATTATGAGAATTGAAGCATCTGGTGCTTTTCCCTTGAAATTTTGTTATTGACACTTAAAATTACATCTAGAATTTCTTATCATAATGAAACTTGCAGCACTATTTTCTGGCGGTAAAGATAGTACTTACTCTATATACAGCGCAAAAAAGGAAGGGCATCAAATTAGCTGTGTGGTAACAGTATTTCCAATATCTTTTGAAAGTGAGCTGTTGCATTTTCCAAACATTCGTTTGACCAAGCTACAATCACAGGCAATGGGAATACCACAACTATCAATAGATGCAGATTCTACAAATCCAAATTCAGAAGTTAGTACACTTCAAGAAATACTTTACAAGGCAAAGGAAAACTTTGGAATTGAAGGAATACTTCATGGTGGAATATTAAGTGAATTTCAAAAGAAGCGATTTTCAAGTATTTGTGAAAACTTGAATGTAAAACTTGTTTCGCCACTATGGAAGAAGAACCAAAAAGAATACATGCAAAATCTTCTTACAGAAAATTTTCATTTTATAATAATTAGCGTAAGCTCAGATGGCCTTGATGAGTCTTGGCTTGGAAAAGAAATTACACAAGATGATCTAAAAAAACTTGAAGCATTGTCAGAAAAATATGGATTCAATCTAAGCTTTGAAGGAGGAGAAGCAGAAACATTGGTAACCGACTGTCCTTTATTTTCAAATCCTATCAAAATCAAAAAATCTAACAAAGTATGGGATGGATATCGAGGAAGGTTTGAAATACTGGAGGCAGAATTAGCTCACAATGCTTGATAGTCTAAAAAACAATCTCAGAGCAGCAATAAAAAAATTAGTGAGCTCTTCTGGAGTTGATGAGGATCTAATCAAAGAACTAGCACGTGATGTTCAACGCGCCTTGCTACAATCGGATGTAAATGTAAAACTTGTTCTTGAAATCACAAAAAAT
>JAUYOQ010000195.1 GCA_030697975.1 Nitrosopumilaceae archaeon
GTGAAGTAGAAAAAATATTGGCAGAAAATGGGCTAAAAAATCTACATGGAAATTCTTGATGAGAAAGTTCACCTGTGGCTTGAAAGCGCTAGGTTTGTAAAAGCCAAGTCTGGTGTGTATGTTCTTTATGATAAAAAACTAAACGTAATTTACATTGGAGCAAGTGAAAACCTTCAGAATGAATTTTCCAACTATGTTGACACAAACTTTGAGAATAATGTTTGTAAACAAAAAACCCACGCTTATCAAAGAACGTTTATGACAAATTCACAAGAACGAAAAATACAGCTTTTAGATGAATATAAGAAAAAGCATGGAAATATTCCATGTTGTAATCTTGATATTGATTCAATAATCGTTTCTTAACACTAAAAGTACAGTGTTGTCAAAAAGACAACTAGGTATTAAAAAATTTTATAGATGTAAAACATGAGATATTGTTGGTTTTTCAGGAACTTTACTAGTGCTGATGTCCACAACCACAGGAATCATGTTCTGAGTGAGTTTCTTGATCCTTACCAGCACATCTAGAACATTTGTTTGAGCCAGTAGGAGAAAAGAATCCAATCCCACATACTACACATTTCATACTTGTCATACATGGATTCACTTGTACCGGTATTTATCTAGTCTGATTATGATAAGTTAAACTAAAATTGTAACGAAAGCAGAGCTCAAAAACATGTTTTAAAGAAATCTAGAAAGTTTTTGCTTGTAGAAAAGGCAAGATTAAATTTTAGAACATTCCAATCTCTTCATTTTTTATACTTATCACAGTATGTTGACATGCTCTTCATGTTAAAGATCTCAGGCATCTTGGAGTTTGTTTTCTGTTCAAGCTCGGATGTCTTTGCTTGATCCAATTTTGGACTATGTGGTATGAAAGCATCAAATACACTAGCTAGTGACATGCATGTTTGATATAGACCAAAACCTTGAATCTCATCTTTAATATCAGATGCGTTTGATGGTACTGGAAATAGATTAACACTCCCTACATACCACCCAGCACCGAAACAGAAAATGCCCAAGATTGTTAATAGAATTACTCTGTTTACCGCTGACATTTGAAATCGCCAGATTTCATACTTTTTAATCTCATTATTACAATTACAGGTGCCACAAAATACATTCCAATATTTAGTAAAATAATTCCAATTCCGTATCCTAACATTTCAGTTTCAGAATTAATATCAACATAATTCAGAATTGAAAGAGTAGAAATCAATGGAGTAATTGTGACTTTCACTATCTCTCTAAATGCTGGATTTTGTTTTTCCCAATCTGCTACAGCTGGACTAAAAGAATAGTAAAAAGTGTTGAACCAAGTCATAAAAGTAGACCCTGAAGATGTTTTAAGCAGAGTATTGTCACGTAGTTCTCTAAGTTGTTGTACTTGAGGAGCCAATTCTGAACCAAAGGTCGCAGTGACAATAAGACATCCTCCACTTGGAGTAGACTCGGTTGATTGTGTAGGCGTAGGAATTGTAGTTGATGGAATTCCAAGAACAGTCTTTTCAACACTGTTTCCTGATACGTCTATTGCAATTGTTGGATATGTTAGATCATTGCTTGATATTATGATTTTACCTGATTTTTCTCCTAGTTTTACAGGCGCAAATGTCACTTGGTAGTGTATACTTTGATTTGTAAAAATTGAAATTGGCGGATTGGTACCTGAAATTAAAAATTCTGTTGGAACTTTAATACTTAATATTTGTAAAGGTGCTTTACCTACATTTGATATTATAATTGTCTGCGGTACACTTTTTTCAGAAACTTCAACATCTCCAAAAGAAAGAGACACTGTTGATATTGCGATTACAGGAATTTTTCCGTCATACATTGTATCATACAGCGATATTTTGTTTTGGTGATCCAACTCATTACCATTAATGTAAAGTGTTATACCAGAAACAAGAACAAA
>JAUYOQ010000203.1 GCA_030697975.1 Nitrosopumilaceae archaeon
GAAAATAATTGCAGGAGCTGCACTTGATGTTTTTAGAAACGAACCCATTGGTTTGAATAATCCATTAACAAAAATGCAAAATGTAGTTTTATCCCCTCATATTGGAAGCTCAACAGCTGAAACACGAAAAAAAATGGCCGAGATTACTGTAATAAATCTAAAACTAGGACTGATTGGTAAGACGCCACTTTATTCTGTAAATAGTTGATTTACTACTATTGTTTCTTGTTCGCCGTATTTTTTAAATAAATTATCAAACAATGATTTTCTTTTTTGATTCAATTTTTTGTTTTCGTCATACATTTTTGTAAAAAATGCCGCCAACACGCGTTCGTCGTTTTTATCAAAAAACATTACACTATAGCTTGTCCTTTCTGTTTTTTCTTCTATGATGAACTTTGCTTTTGAGATATTGTCAGCGTTAATGTGCATATGACATGGGCCTTTATCATCACCTATTGTTATCCAGTTATCTTTTTGCCTAATAGGTAGGAAGTTATTTCTTATCTCACTTACCGCGCCTTGATTTTTTACTACGAATAATATGTCATCGATCTTGAGTATATCCTCTAAAATTTGTTTAAGCATTATAATCACTCTGTTTTATGTAAGATAAATCAATTAATTTACAGTTGAATTAGTTTGTCTGGATCTAAGCGTATGCATTCAGTGCCAACTGCTTTTATGCTGGTAAATTTGATTTTGCCTTTTGGAATTTTGTTTTCGTTTTGAAGAACATTCAATTTTTGAGATATGGTATCTTTGTGTCTTTGACATGTTACTCCTAACATGTATTCATCATTTTCTGTACCTACAGAAATGATAAATTCTGGAGGATTTACACAATTTTTTCCTTCTTCTTTAACTGAGCAACGATTTGGTAGCATGTTATCTCGTGGTTAAGACCGTGTAATTTCTACAAAAATATGATCTTTGTTAGTATGTGGTATTACTTTCATTACATTTTGTTCAATTAAATCGGTTACTACTTCAATTCTATCCGTATCAAGATTGTCTATCAGATTCACCTCTATGCCGACTATAACATCTTCTGGACTTAGATGCATTGTTCTCATGGAGACTAGTCTGTTTACTTCAGGAATTTCTTTGATCATGTTTACGATGTTTTTGTATTGTCGTCTTGTAATTGATTCACCTATCAACAGTCCACGATTTTCACTAGCCAAAAAGAATGCAAATGCCATTAGTATGCATCCAATGAAAATTGAGCTTATCGCATCATATACTGTATTTCCTGTAATGTCGGTAAGAAAAATTCCAAGAGCTGCAATGGCAATACCTGCCAAAGCCGCTGAATCTTCGACTATTACCGTTAATATTGTAGTATCCTTACTCTCTCTAAATTCTAAAATTAATTGTTTAAAAGTTACCTTGTATCCCTTGTGTTCTATTGATTTTGTAAACTGTTTGTATGCAATTCTTAAGGCATTTGCTTCAAATACAACAGCTATACCCAGAACAATATAGTTGAGTGTGGGATCTTCAAAATGATGTTCTTTGTTAATTAATGATGAAATACCTTGTTCTAATGCTAGCACACCAGATATGCCAAAAATCATTGTAGCTACAATAAACGACCAAAAAAATTGCGACTTGCCATAACCAAATTGATGTAAATGGCTTGCTGGCTTTGCACTAGCCTTTATTCCTACTAACAATAGAATTTGGTTTATGGTGTCTGATGCAGAGTGATAAGCCTCTGCCCACATTGAAACACTTCCTGACATGAGAGCAGCTATAAACTTTGTTATAGCAATGCCAAGGTTGCCAAATAACGCTGAATAAACTGCTTTTTTTGAGCCTGTAACCAATTTAATTTGTATAGTTCTTAATTTTAATCCATATTAATGATGTTGAAAAATTTGTTTAAATAGTAATTATATCAAAATCCCAAATTGATTTCTTTGGTT
>JAUYOQ010000196.1 GCA_030697975.1 Nitrosopumilaceae archaeon
AAGAAGGATAACTGGCGGGGGTTCGGTTTTTCATGAAAAAGAGCTGACGTATTCCTTTGTTTCAAGAAAATATCCTACAAAAATAATAGACTCGTATCAAGAGATTTGCCAGATTATAATCTCTGGTCTTAACACACTTGGTATTGATGCCAAGTTTTCTCCCTTAAATGACATAACAGTAGATGGAAAAAAAGTTGGAGGAAATGCACAAACAAGAAAAAATGGAGTCCTGTTACAGCATGGAACAATACTGCTTGAGGTGAACAAAGAAAAAATGTTCTCGTTTCTTAAGGTTCCAGTAGAAAAAATTTCTGATAAAAAAATTTCTGATGCAAAATATAGAGTTTCCCAAGTCTCAAAAACTTTTGATCAAGTTACAAAGTCCTTAAAAGATTCGTTAAAACTTGTGTTTGATTGTGAAACTGTTCCAACCAAACTAAACCAAAACGAGCTAGAGTCATGTAAAAAGATAGCCAAAAACAAGTACTCCAATCCGGATTGGACACTTAAACGGTAATTAGACAAACTTTATTGGATATTCTCTTTGAGTCATGACAATGTTTGATGCAGTAATTATTGGAGCAGGTCCAGCTGGATACACCTGCGCATTATCTGTTGCAGCAAATGGTGGAAAAGCATGTGTTGTTGAAAAAAATGGTTTAGGCGGAACATGCACACAGCGTGGATGCATACCTACAAAGTACCTACATTCTATGGCAGACATAATTAGAAGAGTAAAAAATGCAAAAAAACATGGGATCAATTCTTCAATAGATGTAAACTATGCAGAAATGAGAAACGGAATGCAAAAAAGCGTTTCAAAGCTTGCCGATGGAATCAAGATGTTGTTGACAAATAAAAATGTGGAAATCATTCATGGAACCGCCCTTATAAAATCAGCAAATGAGGTAATTGTGGATGGCAAAACCATTTCTACAAAAAACATTGTTATTGCAACTGGAAGTTCGCCAATTTGTCTGTCAGGACAGCAATTCGGTGGCAAAATATTGTCTTCAGATTCAATCTTTGAGATTGAAACTCTCCCAAAATCTGTAGTTGTAGTGGGCGGTGGATATAGTGGATGTGAGTTTTCAGCCATCTTAAACGTCCTCGGCTGCAAGATTTGGCTTGTTGAAATGGAAAAAAGATTGCTTCCAACTATTCCTGAAAAGATTGGCAAAACTGTGGAAAAATACATGAAATTAGATGGAATAAATCTGATGACTGGTTCAAAAGTTGAAAAAATTGATCAAGATTCAGTTTATGTAAACGGTGAAAAAATCCAAGCTGAAAAAGTTCTTGTATGTATAGGCAGAAAAGCAAACATCAATGCAGATGAGCTAAAAAATATTGGTATAGCTCATGATGACAAGTGTATAATAGTAAATGAGAAAATGCAAACAAGCATTCCAAACATCTATGCCATTGGTGATGTTACAGGAAAATTTGAGCTTGCTCACGTAGCTGCAAAACAGGGCGAAGTTGCAGCAGGTAACATCATGGGGAAAAATTCTACGATGGATTATTCTGCCATTCCAATGTGCGTATTTACATTTCCAGAGGTTGCTTTTGTTGGAAATTGTGAAGGAGAAGGAAAAAGCTTTCCTCTTATTGCAAGTGCAAAGGCCACCTGCCTTTCAGAAACTCGTGGATTCATTGATGTTTTTGAAGAGCATGGAATTATTTCTGGAGTGATAATAGTTGGACCACATGCAGGCGAGGTTCTTGGCGAGGCTACACTTGCGGTAAAACAAAAGATGAAGTGTTCTGAGATTATAGATACAATTCATGCCCATCCTACTTTATCAGAGGCATTTGTTGACGCTATAAGAATGACTGAAGAAAAATCCATTCACATCTAAGGGAAATAATTGGTTATTTTTAATGAAAAGAGGAATTGAATTAGGAATAAACGCAACACTCTCTTCAATACAAAAAGCTGCACAGATAGCAAATCAAAGCAAAATAGACTATTTTTTTGTGCCAGAGACCAATCCAGCTGTTATGGGAGTAGATGCCTTTGATGCCTTGGAACAAATATCCAATGGAAAATGCGATATGGTTCTTGGAACCGCAATTGTAAATGTATTTTCAAGAGAAAAAGAGCGAATTTCTCTTAAGGCAAATAAAATTTATGAAAAAACCAATGAAAAATTTGTTCTTGGTATAGGAACTAGTGCGCCTGTAATTGTTGAAAAATTGTGGAATCTAAAATTTGAGCGCCCACTTTCTAGAATCATTGATTACACAAAATACTTGAGAGCAAATTTTAAAGGAAAAATATTCTGGGCAGCAGTTGGTCAAAAGATCACGCAACTTGCAGCTCAAAATGCAGATGGAGTAATATTTTTTTTAAAACCAAGAAAGCAAATTTCTTCTGACATACAAAATATTAGGAAAATCATCTCATCTGCTGGAAAGAGTTTTGACGCCTTTGAGATAATATGTATAGTTCCCACCTATGTTGACTCAGGGAATTTCAAAGCCGCAAAAACAACCTTGGCAAAATATATCGGAGCAAATGAGTTTTATTCAAATCTATTATCAAAAGAATTTGAAAAAGAGATAATGGAAATCCGAGAAACTTTCAAGAAATTTGGTTTAGCAGAAACTATTGAGAAGGTAAGTGATGATCTTGCAAAAGAACTTACAATATGTGGTACCCCGACACATTGTAGACAGATGTTAGATAATTTTCAGGAAGAAACAGGATGTAAAACTGTAATTGCTGGATTTGATCTTCCAAAAGAAGGATTTGATTCAACATTCTTTGAGAATTTAAAAAAACTGTTGGCTATGATGTGAAATGGCTTCAGTAGAATTATCACAAATATGCATCAACTATCCTATGTTTTCCTATTCAATAAAAGAAATTGTAGATGATTTTCTACGACCAAAATTAGATAGGCAGGTACGAGAATATGTCAAAGAAAAGCTAGGAATCGATAAAGTTTTCAAAATATATGATTTTGATAGAATAGATTTTTCAAAAAATGATTATCTTGAACCAGATGTGCCAAAAAATGAATTATTTCTAAAAACTGCAAGGGATCTTTTGAAAAATTCGAAGCAAAAAGCTGGAGACATTGGCATGTTAATTACAGTAAATGATAACAATCAGTTTCTTGACCCCGCTCCGACAGTTGAGATAGTAAGCAAACTTGGTTTGAATGAAGATGTAAGAACACAAAATATGCAGGGACTTGCTTGCTCATCATTTTCTGAAGCATTATTGAATTCTGCAGGTTATTTTCAACTAAATGGGAAAAGCAATTCAATGGTTCTAATAGGTTCTATGTATACAGATTGGTTCTTGGATAGACTAAAGCAGATAAAACTAGTTTCAAAAAAAAACAGAGCAGACATTAACAACCTAGTATATTTTCTTATTTTCAGTGATGTTGTCGGAGGAACAATATTATCAAAAAATGACAAAAATAGAATAGCAAGTATTGACTCTGATGAGATTTTCTCATGCAAGGATTCAAGAAAAAATGGCTACAAAAAAGCGTCTTTGAAGCTGTCACCAAGCAAAGAGAATAGAGTAATTTTTGATATGAATCTTGATTCAAAAGTTCTTAAAAAAACTGTTGGCAATTTATGTCAAAAAAATATCATGCAAGTAGAAAAGAAAACTCTAGACGAATATAGGAAAATCAAGGTTTGGGGCTTGCATACTGCGGGTGCAAGATTTCTTGATTATATTACATCGAAATGTAATATTTCAAAAGAAAAAGCTGCATTAT
>JAUYOQ010000208.1 GCA_030697975.1 Nitrosopumilaceae archaeon
TGCACCACTAAGTAATATGTCACGTGCATTCTGAAGTGTATTTACTCCACCTCCAACTGTAAATGGAATATCAATCACTTGTGCAACTTTGGTCACAAGAGCTTTGATGGTCTCACGTTTTTCTTCAGAAGCTGTAATATCAAGAAATACAAGCTCGTCTGCTCCGTCTTTGCTGTATTTTTCAGCTAGTGATACAGGATCACCTGCATCTTTAATTGAAGAAAAATGCAACCCTTTTACAACACGACCATTTGCAATGTCAAGACATGGAATTACTCTTTTTGTTAGAGTCATGCTATTTTCTTTGCCTCTTTAATCGAAATTTTATTTTCATAAAGTGCTTTTCCTAAAATAATACCATATGCATTACAGTTTTTCACTTGTATAATATCATCTAGTTTTGATATTCCACCACTAGCAATAATTTTTGTATTCTTGATATTACATGCTTTTTGCAAAAAATCCAAATCAGGCCCCTGTAGTGTACCATCTCTATTCACATTAGTCAATAAAAATTCAGAAACTCCTATTTCCAAAAAATCGTTTATTCCTTCAATCAAATTTATTCCTGTGTTTTTTTGCCAACCATTAACTACTATATTGCCATCAACATGATCCACTGATATTACTATCCTATCATTACCAAAATTTGACAAAAGTTTTTGGAGAATTCGTTTACTTTTGAACGCTAGTGTACCCACTACAACCTTTGATGCAATGTTTAATGCCTCGGTTATTGTTGATTCATTTCGTAATCCACCGGCAACTTGAACGGGAATTGATACTTCTTTAACAATTTTTTTACATAGTTCCCAATTAGAGCCTCTTCCTAATGTTGCATCAAGATCTACTAGATGAATTAGGTCTGCACCATCGATTTCCCATTTTTTTGCAATTTTAATTGGATCATCATTATAAATTGTTTTTTCTTCTGGCTTGCCTTTGAATAATCGCACTACCTTACCTTCCATGAGGTCAACTGCAGGAATTATTTTCACTTTTTGCACTCTCTTAAAAAGTTCTGTATCATAATAGTTCCAACTTTGCTAGACTTTTCTGGGTGAAATTGTGTACCAAAGAATGTCTTTTCTTCCACTACTGCAGGAATTTGAATTCCGTAATCAGCATCAGCTACAACAATTGCCTCATTTTTTGGTT
>JAUYOQ010000217.1 GCA_030697975.1 Nitrosopumilaceae archaeon
TGGTAATGGAAAATAACAACCCTATTGGCAGAATCAGTCCAACACACATTCTAAAAAAAGTAGTTGAAAATGGATATCCACAATGTCTTGCCGCTACAGCTAGAGATGTAATGGTAAATATAGTAAGAGAGGTCAGAGCAACTTTTACACTGCGAGCTGTACTTGAAATTTTTAGAGATACAAAATTTGGGTTTAGCCCTGTAATGAAAAATGAGTTGCTTGCAGGCACAATATCGACACGAGATTTTCTGCCATTTATTGTCAAAATGGGAGTAGAACGACCTGCAAATACTATTGCATCTGATCTAATTTACATTAATCCTAAAATCAGCATAGAAAACACCCTACGAATAATGTTTGAGGAAGATATTAGAAAAATTGCAATAAAGGAAAAGGGCCAGGTCACAATTGTTGACGACAGATCTCTTCTGGGGTATCTATTTTCATGGGAAACCGGAAAACCAAACGCACTTGATGTAGACATTGATGTATTGCCAAAATCAAATGTAGCAAATTTTCCACATACAATTTCAATTAGCAAAGCAGCAGAAGAGTTGCTTGTAAAGAATTTACCGTGCTCAATAAGCGAAGACAAAATCATCACACCTTGGGACTTTGTTATGAAGGTTTTAGGTTCACATGTAGCAAAAACAGACATGAATGAAACTGTTTTGTTGGATTAAATTGAAAACAATCCTAAAAGATCCAACACTTATTCTGGTAGTTGTAGTTGGCTTAATTTTTAGTATTAGTATGTTATCTATTTTGTCACAAATGATTTCTGAAACAGAAAATATCAAAAAGCTATGGAACGAAATGACCTGTCAGGAACTAGAGAGTTTTAAAACAAGCAGCGAATACAACAAATTAAGCAAAGACGAGAGCTATAAATTCAATCAATCACTAGAATTTTGCAAATAATGTTTTAGGCATAAGGTCTACATGGTTCGTACAATCTTGCAATTGAATGATAGTACATTTTTCGAGTATCATCTTCTGTACAAACAGCAAATTGGGTCACTAAATCAGTAGCAGTTACAATTCCAACTACCTTGTCATCATCAATCACAGGAAGTTTACGTATGCCTCTAGTGTACATCAGATCTGCTATTGCCAAAACAGATTCGTCTGGACTTATTGCAACAAGTGGTGATGACATGATCTGTTTTACTGGAGTATGAAATGGATATGCGTGAGCCACAATCTTGATTGCAAAATCCCTGTCTGTTTCTATTCCTATAGGCGTATCCTTTTCTGTTATAACTATAGCTCCTATTCTTTTTTGTTCCATAATTTTAGCAGCTTCATTAGCA
>JAUYOQ010000218.1 GCA_030697975.1 Nitrosopumilaceae archaeon
AACATTAAGTATTTTGCAACATGTAGATATTGATTCAGAAGCTGAGATGATAGGTTATGGAATTGGAGTTATTTTATTGAATGTTGGAATGTATTTTGTATCTCCCTTATTGTTAATTCATAGATTTAGAAAGTAGATTACCAAACATCATCAACTTCATCAAGTTCCTTGTATTCTTTTGAACTTTCACGTTTAAGATACTTTAATCTTGAAATATCTCTGTCAAAAAACAAATCGATTGTCCAATCAAGTAAAACTCTTACTCTCTTTTCAAGTCTTGATATTTTTGACAGATAGACACTTTGCCAAAGCCACCAAGCCAAGAAACCATAGATATTCATACCAAAAACAGATGCAATTCCAGAACGTTTTCCAATTATTGCCATCTGTCCTTTTGATTTATATTCAAAATTCTTTTTTTGTTTATTTCTGATCAACGCATATAGGTTATGTGCAGCAATTTTTGCATGTGCTTCAGCAAGTTGAGCTGTAGGCGCATAAGGTTTCTTGGTAACTGGGTCTATAGTCTGACAACAATCCCCAATTGCAAAAACACCTGGAAAATCTGGAATTTCTAAAAACTCATTGACAATAATTTTTCCCTTTTCAGTTTTAAAAATTGAATTTTTTATTGTATCAACAGGTGTAATACCAGCAGTCCAAACGAGTGTCTTTGTTTGTATTGCTTCTATGTTTTTATTTTCACGATTTTCTAGTGATTTTACAAGTACTTCAGTACCATCAAAACTAGTAACGGCAGTATTAAGTCTGATATTGATTCCACGTTGAATTAATTTTTCATATGCAAACTTTGCAAGTTTTTCACTAAAACCAGGAAGAATACTTGAGAGGGCTTCTAGTACTACTACACGAATGTCTTGCTTACTTATATGAGGATAATACTTACGTGCATCCAAAACAAAATCAATCAACTCTCCTGCAGTTTCAATTCCTGCAAATCCAGCACCTACAACAACAAATGTTAAAAGACTTTTTCTTAGAATTGGATTTGTTTCATTTTCAGATTGTTCTAACATATCGATTATTCTATTTCTTAAAATCATAGCATCGTTAAGGGTCTTCATAGTGTAAGCGTGTTCTTCTACATTGGTTAAACCAAAAAAATTCGTTTGACTTCCTAAAGCTATAACAAGAAAATCATAATGTAGTGAAATTCCTCTTTTTTCACTCGTTCCACTTAAAATCACAATCTTACCAAACGGATCTATGTTCCTGATTCTGTCTTCATAGAAAATTGTTTTTTCTATCAATGCTCTGATGGGCATTATAATATGCCTTGTTTCAATCATACCTGAGGCAACCTGAGGTAACATGGGAGTAAAGAGAAGAAAATTATCTTCGCTTACTAAGACAATTTCAATATCAAGATCTCTCATAAAATAAGATTCTAATCTTCTTATACACTCTAAACCAGCAAACCCTCCTCCTAAAACAACTACTCTCTTTTTTGTTTTTACCATATGTGGCCCTAAATGATCAATGAATATAATCTCTAAGTTGGCAGATTATGCATGTATTGGACAAAAAATTATTGCATTCAGGTCCTTTTTATCTTGAAATCTCTGCTCTTAGTAATTCATATGCCCTTGAAGCATTTTTCTCATTTAACGCAACCACTATGTCGTCTTGGCTAAAGTATGCATTGATTAACTCTATACCATTACTATGTAGTATTTCTGCAACATAAGACACTACATCAGATCTATTTTGATCCTGAGGTATTCGTATCTTTATTTTTGCTAAACCTGTATTAAAGAAATTTTTAACTCCTGGAAACGATTCAATTAATTGTCTTACATCAACTAAATCTTCTGTTAGTAATCTAAAAGAATCTGTTAGTCTAAAAAACTCATAATCTGATTTTAACTCAGAAAATTTGTTCATCAAGTTCATAGTTTCTTGCTCACCAATCTCATCTAAAGAAAAACTTACATCTAAAATTCCATCTGTTAATGAGAGTCTTGCATTTTTAAGGACAGATTGTTCCTTTACATCCTCTTTTATTTCAAAAGAATCAGCGTATCTTTTTATTGCGACAACTATCGTGTTTAGATTTATAGGATTTCCAAGAAGCCTTTCTACTTCTGGTTGTATCTTAACAGCAAGGGCTGTGTAATTTATGACGTCCATTTTCATACAATCATAAATAGAACGATTTCTGGTAACGATCTCTCGTACCACATCTGGTACGGATAGGCTTGCTAGTCTCATAAAATGATTATATATAGTCAGTTATAATAACATTATGTAATATTTATAAATAATAATCAAAATATTTATATAATGTAATATATATTACATATAGTAAGTGATTATGACATTGTTTATTGATGACGAATTTGACAGACTTTTCAAAAAAATGTCAAGATCCTTTATGGATTTAGAAGACATTTTTGAAGACAAGAACATACACAACCTCCAAACATTTGGACCGGTCTATTATGGATATACAATGACTATCGGACCAGATGGCAAGCCAATAGTTAAGGAATACGGAAACGTAAAACCAGGACTTCTTCCAACATCTGAAACAAGAGAACCGCTAGTTGATACGCTTGTTGATGAAAAGGAAAATCTAGTCAAACTAGTAGCTGAAATGCCAGGTGTTGAAAAAAAAGACATTAAAGTTGTGGTACAAGATAAGGTAGTACAAATAGACGCTGAACATGGTGATAAAAAATACCATGTAAAAGTACCAGTAAAACCAAAATTTGATGAAAACACGGCTAAAGCTAGCTATACTAACGGAATACTAGAACTTGTATTCAAGTTAAAAGAGGATCCAAAACCGAAAGGCAAAACCGTGGAGGTTGAATAAACCTCTTTTTTTATGGGTGATAAAATGAAGGAAATTACATTAAAAATAGATGAAATCTCACAACGACATGTTGGAAAGGCAATTGCGATTGTAGATCCTAAAGTTGTAGAAGAGAACAATCTGCAAAGTGGTGACATTCTTGAGATTATAGCTAATAGAAAAAGTCATGTAAAGTTATGGCCAGGCTCAACAGAAGACTATGGAACAGGCATTATACGAATAGATGGTTCAACACGACATAATATTGGAGCCAGTATTGGGGAAAAGGCATCTGTTAAAAAAGTTGAAGCAGGTGAAGCTGACGAAATAGTCATATCGCCAACTGAAAAACTATCAGTAGAAGGTCTTCATGAATACATGTTAACAAATTATGAAGGACATGTTTTTACAACTGGTGATACAATAACCGTAAATACACTTGGTGGTAAAATACAATTAATAGTTACTAGCTCCAAACCATCAAAAGCTGTTATCGTAACAACAAAAACTAAATTCAAACTTGGTTCAATGACAAAAGCAGTAGAAAACTCTATTCCTCGTGTTACTTATGACGATTTAGGCGGTTTGAAAAAAGAAATACAAAAAGTTCGTGAAATGATTGAACTTCCTATGAGACATCCAGAGCTATTTGAAAAAATAGGTGTTGAAGCACCAAAAGGAGTTTTGTTATATGGGTCACCTGGAACTGGGAAGACATTGCTTGCAAAGGCAGTTGCTGGTGAAACTAATGCACACTTTACTACAATAAGTGGGCCTGAAATCATAAGCAAGTATTATGGTGAAAGTGAGGAAAGACTCCGTGAAATATTCAAGCAAGCAGAAGAAAATGTTCCAAGCATAATCTTCATTGATGAAATTGATTCAATTGCACCAAAACGTGATGAAGTATCTGGTGAAGTAGAAAAAAGAGTAGTATCGCAACTTCTTTCACTTATGGATGGAATGAAAAGTAGAGGCAAAGTTGTAGTCATTGCTGCAACAAATAGACCTGACTCAATTGATCCTGCCTTACGTCGACCAGGAAGATTTGATCGAGAAATTGAGATAGGAATTCCTGATGATGAGGGAAGATACGAGATCCTTAGCATTCACACACGTGGAATGCCACTAGATGACAAAGTTGATCTTCAACAAATCTCAAAAGTAACTCATGGATTTGTAGGTGCTGATCTGGAATTCCTTGCAAAGGAATCAGCAATGAGATCCTTGCGGAGAATTCTACCAGAAATTGATCTTGAACAGGATAAAATATCATCTGAAATATTACAGAAAATCAAAATAACAAGAGAAGACTTTAGAGAGGCACTAAAAGAGGTAAGGCCATCTGCACTAAGAGAAGTATTAGTACAAATTCCTAATGTTACGTGGGATGACATAGGTGGACTAGAGTCACTCAAAGAAGAACTCCGTGAGGCAATAGAGTGGCCATTAAAGCATAAAGAAGCTTTTGATCACTTGGATGTAACTTCACCAAAGGGTGTTCTATTACATGGACCTCCAGGAACTGGAAAAACATTGATCGCAAAAGCAGTTGCAAAAATGACAGAAACAAACTTCATCAGCATTAAAGGACCTGAATTACTATCAAAATGGGTTGGTGAATCAGAAAAAGGTGTAAGAGAAATATTTAGAAAAGCAAGACAAGCTGCACCATGTATAATATTCTTTGATGAACTTGATTCCATTGTTCCGCGAAGAGGTAGTAGCTCTGATTCGCATGTAACAGAAAACGTTGTATCACAAATACTAACAGAGATAGACGGTCTTGAAGAACTTCATAATGTATTGATAATTGGTGCAACAAACAGACTAGATATTATTGATCCTGCATTATTACGTCCTGGAAGATTTGACAGGATTATTGAAGTGCCACAACCAGATGCAAAAAGCCGCGAACACATCTTTAGGATACATACAAAAAAGAAACCACTTGCAGATGATGTTAACTTTACAAAACTAGTTGAACTTACAGAAGGGTTTACTGGTGCAGATATTGCAGAGGCATGTAACAGAGCTGCATTAATCGGACTGAAAAGATACGTGGGAGGAAAAACACAGTCAATAAAAGATGTTAGGATTACTCAGGCTGATCTAGTTGAAGCAACACAAAAGATCAAACCAACAACACGAACACTAGAACCTATAACACAATATCAGTAAATAATAAAAAGAATTTCTGACCGGACTTAATCGATTAATTCAGTCCAGCCTTTTACGAATACGGAGTTTTTGTAGAGTGGTACTGGTTGACCTACGGTAAAGTCCATTGGTCTCATCCAAAAGATTGCCTTTGTTGGGCAAACACCAATGCATGCTCCATCTGAGATGCATCTTTCAGGATAAAAGACAAATGCCTTACCTCTTTTCCAGCCTTCAACCGGCTTTACTCTAAGTACATCTGGTCCCAGTGTTGTGCATATTTCAACGCATAGTGCGCAACCAATACACATCTGTTCACCAATGTCTGGTAAAATTGCTACTGGCATTTCAATCCAATTTTATTGTCGGATCTTAATATAACTTACCCAAAAACTGCAAATTATAACGGCGTTAGCACATTTTATAACAATGTTAAGAATTTCTTGATCGCGTTTACATTTACCTAAGCTCAAAATCAATGGAAATTACATATGAAATATCTTCTGAAGAAATAACACTCATCTTAATCTTCGAATTTTCTCTTTTTAGCTGTATCTTTGACATATTTTTTGCATCAATAATTTGTCTGCCTATTGTGGATAGCACCCACCCTTGATCTTCTCTTTTAGCCATACTTGCAACAATAACATTGGAGTCTGTCATCTTTGCGATTGCAGCTATTAACATTATATAGGAATTAACGAACATTCCAACGTCTTTTTTATTATTAAACAAACTAAAAAATCCATTTAATGAATCAAGAATCAGAACTGATCTATGTTTAGAAATACTTGTAATTATATTTCTAAACAAATCATTCCAGTTATCTCTGGTTGGCTGAAATAATTCTAACTTGTCATGTTTTGGAATAATTTTTGCTGTAACATAACCACTATAAAGTAAATCAAAATCAAGATAAATTATTGGCAAATCTAGCCAATCAACTAACTTAATAAAAAAAACAGTCTTTACATAAGGATCAGAATAAATGATTGAATTCAAGACATTTTGCTCAAGTGTTATTTTTACGTTATCAGAACATGTTTTCTTCTCAGAATCTTTCAACAATGACATAGTCTGTATCTGATATAATAATGAATTTAAAATCAGATTGTGCACAAGAATTTTTTTATTATAACAAAAAATCTACAGTTTTTCTTGCTCTTCTATGACCATCATCGTTAGCGTAGACTGAACCTTGTTTATCTTTCTAATCTTGTTGGTTATAATGGAGCGTAGGTGATCTGTTGTATCTGTTGTTATCTTTAATACGATATCATAAACACCATAAACCCCTTGAATCTCAAACTGGATATTTTTTTCAGACGCAAGGATTTTTTTGGCTTCAGCTATGATTGACTCATCAGAACCTAGATCAGAATTAAGTAGCACATAGGCAGTTGGCACATTCGGAATTTCATTGAACAATATTTAACCTTTCATTAAACTCAAAAACTGAATAATCAGATTGTATACTCTATAACATGAAAATAATAGATCTCACTCTTACAATATCACAAACAATTCCAACATTTCCTGGATCTCCAAAACCGCGATTCATCACTTGGTCTAAAATCAAAAAAGACGGCTACAATTTGGAGCTTTTATTTTTTAGCTCACATACTGGAACCCATCTTGATGCACCTTATCATTTTAATGAAAGTGGTATGAAAATTCATGAAATACCGCTTGAACGTTTGATATCTGATGCTATTTTGATCAAAATAAAAAAAGAAAAAAACCAATCAATACAAAAATCAGATATCATAAAGTTTGAAAAAACATATGGGAAAATTCAGAACAAGTCAACAGTTATTTTTTTTACGGGATGGCAAAAAAATCTAAAAAAAGTAAACTACTTTATAGAAAATCCAGGCCTGTCAATATCAGCTGTTACATATCTAGTATCAAAAAATACGAATTTAGTTGGAATTGATTCTCCTAGCATAGACTCAGGAAAAAATAAAAACTTTCCCGCTCACAAGATCTTATCAAAAAACAATATCTTGATTGCTGAAAACCTGAAAAATGTTGATAAAATTTCTACAGCGAATTTTAAATTAATAATACTACCACTAAAACTAAAAAATGCTACAGGCTCTTCAGTTAGAGCGATTGCCTTTCAAAATACGAACTGAAATCTCTTACGTCTGTATTTCTCATCCAATGTTCCAATTATTGGAATCTGATTACCACAGAACTTACATTTGTTATTCTGATCTAAATTCCATTCAACTATATCAAATCCATACCTCTTCACAGCGATTTCATTACAACCAGCACAGTAAGTATGTTCAAGTGGATGACCAGGCACATTTCCCAAATATGCATATGAAAGTCCTTCCTCCTTTGCAATTGCATAATGTTTCTCAAGAGTTTCAACGGGCGTGGATTCAAACTCCATCATTTTGTAATCTGGATGGAACCTCAAAAAATGGATTGGCATTTCTGGCCCAAACTCATCGTAAATAAACTTGCACAATTTTCGTGCATAATCTAGGTTATCTCCAACTTGTGGCACAATCAAATCTGTTATCTCAACATGGATCTTTGTTTTATCACGGATCTCTAACAATGTATCAAAGATCGGTTTTGGATCAGGTACTCCAATATACCTTCGTGTAAATTGAGGCTCTGCACTTCCCTTAAAATCAACAGTTATGCAATCCAAAAACTCATTCATCATATGTACTGTTTCAGGTGTATCATAACCATTTGATACAAAAATATTGTACAGCCCGTTCTTTCTTGCAATCACTCCACAATCACGTGCAAATTCGATAAAAATGGAGGGCTGATTATAGGTATAGGCAATACCATCAGCACCATATTCTAATGTGGTCTTTACCACTTCTTCTGGGGTCATATCCTGTCCTTCAATCTTTCTTCTCTGGCTAATGTCATAGTTCTGGCAGTATTTACAAAGCCAATTACATCCAGTTGTAGCTATAGAGAAAACCTTCGAACCAGGTCTATAATGAATTACAGGCTTTTTCTCTATTGGATCAACATGTCCGGTGATGACCTTACCATATACAAATAACTCCAACTTGCCATTTACATTACCTCTAATTCCACACAATCCGATTTGGTTCTTGTTTACTTCACAATACCTGGCACAAGCAGTGCAACGAACCTTGTCGTTTGGCAATTTTTGATATAGAATCGCTTCCTTACTCATCAGACTAATTAGATGTCTTTTACCAATATAAGCACAACATATAGCAAGCTAAAAGTAGAGAAAAAGTAAAAGGTGACTAGCATGAGTAAAGCAGGAAATCTTTGGAGAAAAGTCCATGGTAGATTAACAAAGAGACCAACAAACTTTTCGTGGCTTTTAGATAATCGATTAGCCGGATGTGGGATGCCAACCTCAATTGAAGAACTAAAATGGATCCAAAATCAAGGCGTCAAGTCTATAGTTACAATGACTGAAATCGCATTACCACAATCATGGATAACAGATGTCAACTACTTACATGTCCCAACAGAAGATCTTAGTGCTCCTGATATGGAAAAAATTGATTCTGTAGTAGACTTTATTCATCAAAGACTAGAGTATGATGAGCCAGTTATGGTACACTGTGCAGCTGGTATCGGACGAACAGGAACAATTTTGGCATGTTATCTAATCAAATATCATAACCATTCTACAAAAAAAGCAATTGAGCAAGTAAGAAAAAAAAGACCAGGCTCTATTCAATCAGAGTCACAAGAGATTGCAATAAGTTTCTACGAAAAATATATTCGTAGTTAGCTATTCTGGGATGGACTGTGTTTCTAGTTTTCCATTCACTACCTTGATAAACATGTATCTATTGTCTTTGAAGATCAATGTTATACCGCCCTCTTTGTCAGGATCTTCGACTTCTAGTAGCTCTTGTCCTCTTAATCCATCATACTTTGCCATATTGTTTTTTCTTTAAAGCGTCCTTATATCCCTAATTGATCTTTATTTCAATTTCCTTAGCATTATCCTTTACATTGTCTGGTTCTGTGTAATCATGTTTTTGCCAAGACATGCAAACCTCTGCTCCGATTTTATGATTGCCAGAACCTAGCTCAGAAGCCTTGAACACTATATTTTCATCATAGTCAAACAATTCATGTTTGACTTCTTCTTCGCTTAGCCTGATAAAAGGCTCAAAATTCTTAGCCACCTGAACCCAAATCCTTCTTTCCTTCATTGGATTGACAAGCTTTGGATTTCTAGTCCAAAACAAGGATGCTTTTCTGTAAGTATCAAGTGGCTTACCAACCTCACGTTTTCTTAATCCTCCAGACGTGAGTTTTATACCATATTTTAGCTTAAGCAGATTATCGTTTTTGTTATACGCCTTTGTCCAATTCTCTTCGGTAAAAGAATCACGTAAAGTTCCTTTAAGTGAGAATTTCACGCTAACAGTAATGTCTTCATTTACTGTGAACGCGTTCTTGTTTTTTATTAATTCTAAATCTGAAATGAAATTCTTGTTCACGTTTAATCGTTCATAATGATTTATATCTACAATAAGTTCTTTTTCGAATGCATGCATGCTCAAGTAGTAACTTCAACATCCAAGGAAATCAATCTGTCAATCAAAGAATCTGACATTGGAATGTTATACATCATCCAGCATGAATTACTCAAAAATGCAAACATAGATTTTGCAGGAGTTATCTTAAAACATCCACTCACTAACGAGTGCTGGATAAGAGTAAACTCTACAAAAGAAAATCCTATGAGAGACATCATAAAAGCTACAGATTTAGCAATAGAATCTGTTAATGAATTAAAGAAATTGTTTAATTCAAAAATTAAGGTAAAATAAATGAAGTTTTGTCCTACATGTGAAGTACGTCTAAAGAAGAGTGAAGCTAATTCTGTACTTAATTGTCCTAAATGTGGTTACACTGAAAATGAAGCTAGGACGCCAAAGAAAGTAGAAGAAACCACAAAACCTGACTTGAATGTTCTTGACGAAAGTGATGGAAAAGAAACACTGTCTACGATTCAGATCGAATGTGGAAAATGTGGTCACAACCAAGCGGTCTGGTGGATGTTACAAACGCGTAGTGCTGATGAACCTACAACACAATTTTATCGTTGCATTAAATGCAGCTATACATGGCGTAATTACGCATAACGTTTAACTTGAACGTTTTTCACATGTGATTGAGTTTGGTATTCTCAGCAAAAACTAGTGGATCAGATGATCTTAAAGCCATAATATCTGCTATATCCACACTTGTCGAAGAGGCAACCTTTGTTTCTACAGCAGAAGGAATCTCATTTCGTGGCATGGATCCCTCTCACGTAGCATTAATTGACATATCATGGCCAAACTCTGCATTTGAAAAATACGAATGTGATAGCGATATCAAATTTGGAGTACGCATAGACGAATTTTCAAAACTGATCAAGCGTGCCGATAAAAAAGACAGCATAGAAATCAGTATCTCTGATGATAATATGCTCCTTGTAACTATTGGTAAAAATAAAAAATACAAAATGCGATTAATTGAGAGCTCAGCAACAGACACCCCACTACCAAAAATCCCATATAATGCAAAAATTGGTCTGACTAACACTGAATTTGATAAAATTTTAGGAGATGTACAGGTAGTATCAGATTATCTAACAATACGTGCAACTCCAACAACAGCAGAATTTTCAGGCAAAGGAGATTCAGGGGAGGTAGTAATAGACTTGGAAAAAGGTTCAGAACAGCTAACAGAGCTATCAGTTAAAGAGGAAAGCACTGGAACATACAGTCTAGAATATCTCAATCCAGTAGTAAAGGCAGTTGGTACCTCAGTTGGATCAATAACATGCGAGTATTCAAGTGCAAAACCCCTCAGAATAGAGTTTAAGGTTGCAAATATAGGTAGAATTCACTTCTATTTGGCTCCACGTGTAGAAAGTTAATGCATTTATGTAAAAGTCATTGGAGATAAATTGCTTTGAAGATTGTATTAAAATTTGGTGGAACATCAATCTCTACTGCTAAAAACATAAGAAAGGTTTCAAGCTACGTTCATTCACTATCAAAACAAAATCAAGTAGTAGTAGTTTGTTCTGCAATTGATGGTGTAACAGACGATCTTATCCAGATATCAAAATTCATACAAAGAGGAAACAAGGAGCACGCAAATCGATTAACTGCCAAAATAATTGCAAGACACAGACAACTTGCAAAAGAAACTATAACCAAATCACAAAACAGAAAAAAACTTCTAGACACACTAAACTCTGATCTAACTGAGCTTGAGGATCTATTACACGGGGTAATCTTACTTGGTGAGGTAACATCTCGTTCGCTAGATTACATAATTTCATTCGGTGAGCGCCTTTCTATCAAAATAATAGCTCATACTCTACTTGATCTTGGAAGCAAATCAATTCCTCTAACTGGAAAAGAAGCTGGAATTGTAACTGATTCTAATTTTGGTGAATCAAGACCGTTAATGGATACAACACGATTACGTATTATAAAAAATGTTGATTCTCTTCTTTCCAAAAAAATAATACCAGTGGTAGGAGGATTTGCGGGGGCTGATCAATATGGAAATATTACCACCTTTGGAAGAGGGGGATCCGATTATTCTGCAACAATAATTGCATCTTGTATAAAAGCTGATGAAATATGGCTGATGACTGATGTTGATGGCCTGATGACAGCAGATCCAAAGACTGTTAAAAATGCAAAGGTACTCAAAGAGGTTTCATATGCTGAGGCAATTGAAATGGCACTTTTTGGGGCAAAGCAAATACATCCACGTACTTTTGAACCGTTACTATCAAAAAAAGTTCCAATGAGAATTAGAAACACATTCAATACAAAAAATCCTGGTACGATGGTAACTGCTTCACCTGATGAAGCCACTAAAAAAACTGTAAAATGTGTAAGTGTAATTCGTCATAATGGCCTTATAGATATAAGGGGAGGCAGTATGGTAGGTGCGCCTGGCACTGCTGCAAAAATCTTTGCTACGCTAGCAAAGGTTGGAGTAAACATAATGATGATCTCACAAAACCCTTCTGAATCTAGTATATCAGTAATTGTAAAACAAAGTGATCTAGACAAAGCTGTCAATGCATTAGAGATAGAACTTCTTGGCAAAATTATTAAAAAGCTTGAGATCACAACAGATGTGGCTATAGTGGCCTTGATTGGTTCTGGCATGCGAGGAACTGTGGGAGTAGCATCCAGAGTTTTTGGTGCAGTAGCAAAAAAAAGCGTTAACGTAGTTATGATAGCACAAGGCTCATCAGAACTTAATTTGGCATTTGTCGTAAAAGACTCTGATTGCAAATATGTGGTTCAAGCTTTACATGATGAATTTGAACTAGCGAAAATAAACTAGCATCAATACAGTAACTGTTCGTTTGTTGATCCAGTCAAAATTTTTGAAAAAGGGATAAATTAACTCAATTACTCTGATTATACATTGACAGGAAAATTATACATTGTAGGTGTAGGGCCAGGCCATCATGATCATATGACATTTCGTGCAAAAAAAGTAATTGAAGAAAGTGACACAATTGTTGGCTATGAGACATATGTCAATCTGGTCGAAGATCTAATAGGTGGAAAAGATGTTTACAGATATGCCATGACTCAGGAGGTAGAGCGGGCACATCAATGCATCGAGCTTGCAAAGGAAGGCAGAACAGTCTCGCTTGTATCTAGTGGTGATCCAGGAATCTATGGTATGGCTGGTCTGATCTATGAAATTCTTGCAGAATCTGGATGGGACCCAAAAAATGGCCTGCCTGTAGAAATAATTCCAGGAGTCTCTGCACTAAACTCTTGTTCTTCCATAGTAGGTTCGCCTCTTATGACTGACTTTGCTGTAGTTAGCATGAGTGATCTTCTAGTCCCGTGGGAAATCATCATAAAGCGAGTTGAAGCTGCTGCACAAGGTGATTATGTCATAGTCATATACAATCCGTCAAGCAAAAAACGGATTCATCAGTTACAGGATACAAGAAAAATTTTACTAAAATACAGAAAACCTACAACTCCTGTTGCAATAATAAAGGGTGCATTTAGGGAATCACAAACAGTTGTTCTAACGGATCTTGAAAACCTTGAAAAACACTCTGATAAATTGGGTATGATTAGTACAGTAATAATTGGAAACTCTTCAACATATAATTACAAAAATTTAATGATAAATCCACGAGGATACCAATCAAAATACAATCTTCAAGAAGAGACTAATCCAGAACTAAAAGTAAAGTGATTAAGTACTTTTTTTAATAATCTCAACCAATTTCTTATTTAGTATTAGTTTCTCTCTAATTGGATGTATTATCTTAATCAAGTAATTGGCAACTGTCTGTTTTAGATCTGTTGGATGAAGCTTTTTTTGCATAAAATCTGACTCAAGCTGGGAATAGCTAGAATAAGCCACATTTCCACCAAATTTTGCAGGACGTTCTACACTTATCTCATCAAATTCATGGTAGATAACATGCTTTGCAATCTCTAAAACAGGATTGTCTTTTATGTTACCTTCTTCACACCATGCTTTCTTGAGCTTTGATCTTATGTCATCATCAGAATCATGTACAAAAATGCCAGATGATGGACTTGATTTGCTCATTTTGCCAAGTGACTTTGAATCAGATATAGCCTCTGGTTCTGATAGGCTAGGTAGGAGTCTATGATGGACAGCCACAGGAACCTTCCATTTCATTTTTGGAAACAATTCTCTTGCAAGCATGTGTATTTTTCGTTGGTCCATTCCTGCATGGGCAATATCAATATCTAAGAAATGAATATCTGTTGCTTGCATAGGTGGATAGAGAAGCTTGGCTAGATCAATTTTCTCTTCAGTTTCTGATCTTCCCATAATTGTTAGTGTTCGCATTGTACGTGCAAGTGACATGTGTTTTGTTAGTTTGACTAACTCTAACCAATATTCTTTTTTTGAAGAGTAAAGATCCGAACCTAATACAATCTCGACACCAGGACATACTAATCTAAACGCATCTGCATAATACTGTGATACTTTGGAAATTGTTTCCCAATCGCCACCAAGTTTATCGTTGATCAAAGTGTGCCAGTCAGCCAAAAAAACAGTACATCTTACTCCTGCCTTGAGAAAATCATTGATCTTAAAACCTGTGCTTATCAAGCTACCAAGATGTAAAAATCCAGAAATCTCTAATCCGATGTAGTGTTTTGGTCTAGAATTTGTTTTGAAAAGTTCAATCAACTCATCACGAGTTACAATTTCTTCTGTTGGTGGTCTCTCAATTAGACTAACTTTTTCTTCAACATCCAAGTTGAAACAGATCTTGAGCTAAAACCCTATAAAGTTACGCATCTAATTCTTTTAGGTTCTTTCTTGGTCTTGTACTAAGATAAAGTGAATGCGAGCTAATAATGAACGCAGCAAGAAATATCTTTGTTGCAAAAATAAGATTCCATGGTCTGTTGGGATCTGGATAAGCAATGGTTAACGAATCTATATCAGGAACCTTGCCATCTACAATACCTGCTGTTATCTGTGCATTAAGAACGGTAAAATTGTATAGCACTTCATAGAGACAAACAATTGCAAAACCTAATACCATAAGCTGAGTCAATGCCATTTTCCATGATCTCAAGTTTGTTGTCTTCTTCCAACCTATCCTTGTAACACAATACCATCCTACTATGGTGGAAAAAAACAGCCATGTTGTTAGTTTTGCAAAATTTTTGTATGGAAATTCGGTTTTAACTAAAGCTTCACCCATAACATAAGTCCCAGTTTTTTCCCATTCTGTAAACATAGCATAGATTCCATAAGCAGTTATTGATGTCATTATGAAAGCACACCCATAGAATATGTAAAGAAAAACCTTGTAGCCCGTATCGGTTTCTTGTAGATGATGTACTTGCATTTAATACGATTACCAATTTTTGCGATATAAAAATTGACTGTAAATTAAGACGAAATTTATTAGAGCAAGTAAGAGCACCTCACCTATTGCAAATTCCAATAAACGTTCCAACTCTTGGAAGAGAAGAAATCAGGGCAGTTAATGCAGTATTACAAAAAGGACAGCTTACCTCATCAGCTTATCATGGAGGAAAAAATGTCCAAGAATTTGAAAAATTAGCTACCTCATTTGTAAAATCAAAATTTGCAGTTGCTGTTAATTCTGGAACCGCCGCGCTACAAGCCGCGCTCTATGCACTTGATATAAAAAAAGGAGATGAGGTTCTTTTGCCTTCCTTTACATTTGTTGCTACGGCAAATTCGGTTGTATCAGTTGGTGCAAAACCTGTCTTTGCTGACATACTCAAGGAAAATTATACCATTGATCCTGATGATCTAAGAAAAAAGATCACAAAAAAATCCAAAGTGATAATTCCAGTTCATCTGTATGGGAATGTTGCGTTTATGGATCAAATAATTGAGATAGCAAATAGACATAATCTAAAAATTATTGAAGATGCTGCACAATCACTTGGATCTACTTTTAAAAATAAACATACAGGAACACTCTCTGACTTGGGCTGTTACAGTCTTTATCCAGCAAAAGTCATAACAGCCGGCGAGGGGGGCTTTATAGTAACTGATAATGAAAAGTTGTACAAGAAATTACAAATGATAAGAAATCATGGCATGGTAAATGGTTATGATACTCGCGTAGTTGGGTTGAATCTTAGAATGCCTGAAATTAGTGCTGCAATCGCAAAAGTACAAATGAAAAAACTAAAAAAATTTCTTAACACACGACGAAAGAATGCTAAAATTTTATCTAAATTAATTTCTGATCTGGATGTACAAATTCCAAAAGAAAGAAAAGGAGAACACGTAAACTGGTATCTCTACACCATTGCAACTAGAAATCGAAACAAGATAATGAAAAAGCTAAACTCTAGTGGAATAGGTGCTATGGCATATTACTCTACTCCTGTACACAGAACACCATTCTATCATAAGAAAATCAACCTTCCTAATACGGACTGGGCCGCATCAAACGTCTTATCGCTACCAATTCACCCACAAGTATTAGCACAAAACTTGTCGTTTATTTCAAAAATAATGCACAAGGCATTATCAAATTGAATACATTAGAAAACGCAATTGGTAAATTATGCAAAGCAATACTTCCTATCGATGAAGAGGTATTTTTTGGAAATCAAAAATCATCTATAGCTATTTGTACGCTCTCAAGCATCTTACTATTAAAAGAGATTTCCGAATCAGCTCTAATGAAAAAGATTGTACTTGTAGGAAGACTATTGTCTGAAAATAAAGGAATTGATTCGTTAGTTAGATACGTCATCACAAACAATGCGATAAAAACAATAATTATGTGTGGAAGAGATGTCACAGGTCATAAGGCGGGTCACTCCCTGCTTACTTTATACAAGAATGGAATTGATGATGACGGTAGAATAATTGGCTCACATAGCCATGATCCAGTTCTTACGGTTACAAAAAACGAAGTTGTAAAGTTCTGCAATAAAGTAAAGATCCTTGACATGACAGGAGAAACAAATATAGAAAAAATCAACCAAGCAGTGGATTCAATAAGCTAGTATCCGTTTTTTTGTCTGTTTCTATTAATCTCGTTTTTACGCTTGTATTCATTTAAGATATCTTCTGGTGTCAAGTTAAGCTCAAGTGATGCCTGTACAACAAAGTGCCAAATATCAATAAGCTCTTCTCTTGCATCATCTTGATTAAATGGGAGAGGTTTTTTCCACCATTTCCAATTTGTTGTACGGTGTAACTCGACTGCCTCATGAATTATTGCAGTGCACAAGGCCGCAACTTTACCTTCTACGTCTTTTGGATATCTATCCAAATTCATCATATCTGCTAGTCCTCTTTGCAAAGCAAAAATAGATTCTAATTTGTCTTCAAATTTTTCTGTTATCTCTTGCGGCAATTTTATCGATTTGTAGCGGATCCTAAAGAACTTAAACTTTTCAGAACTGGATCATTTTTTCATATAGTTTAATTCTTTTCTCAATTTTCGATTTTGTAAGTTCTAACAAACCATCCAAACCATATCTCTCAACTGCAAAGGAACCTACAACATTACCGTAAATCACTGATTTTTTTATTGTAGAGAGAGTGGTATTATTCTCACTTGCCAAGTATCCTATCATAGCACCAGCAAATGAATCTCCTGCGCCGGTAGGATCTAAAATAGTTTCCAATGAAAATGCAGGAGAGGGAAAAATCACATCTTCAAAGAAGAGAAGAGAACCATGTTCGCCTTTTTTTATTATTACATAATCTGTTCCCCAATCCATAATCTTCTTTGCACATCTTATCAGGTTATACTCTTTTGTAAGCAGCTTTGCCTCTTCATCATTTATTACAACAGCATTAACACCTTTGATCATTTTAATAACAGATGATCGCTTTGTAGAAATCCAGTACTCTATTGTATCACACATAGAAAATTTGATCTTGTCAAACTCTCTTATCATTGCGACATTTTGATCCGGATCGTTATTAGCAAGATAAACATATTCAGATTTTTTATAATTGTCTGGAACAACAGGTCTGAAATTTGCAAGAACATTAAGTTCAGTTTTTAGTGTTTTTCTAGTACTGAGTGTATTATCGTAACTGCCATCATATCGAAATGTTTTTCCATCTTTTACCACTAGACCTTGTAGATCTAGTCTTTTTGAAAGAATACTGTGATATTTTTTGGGAAAATCACTTCCTACTACTGCAATTAAACCAGTATCTACAAAAAAACTAGCAGCAATGCCTGCAAACGTTGCAGCGCCGCCTAGCACATTTCTTATGACTCTTGATGGTGTTCTTATTGTATCAAGTGCAGTTGAGCCAAAAACAGTAAGCACATTTTGTGAAACTAATTTTGTTGTATAAATTCTCTGGCTTGATCTTCTGTAGGGTAGTAAACAAACGGAATATCAAGTGTTGTAAAGAACACATCATATTTTGTTACCCCACTAATCTTCACAAGTGGCGTATTTTCACCGTCAGAATACTTTCTATCACTTTTGAATACTCCATTAACCATTGTTTTACTCATGGCAGGAAGAACAAATGGTTCCAATACACCGTCGCCTATTTTTTCATCTTCGACTGATATTACAAAATCAGTTTTACCAGCATTTAGTACTAGTAGCGATGGATTGTTAAACTCTAGCTGCACATTATAGGTAGACTCATTGTCGTTTTGCTCTAGTAACTCACTTTTAGCTACTATTACCCCTATTTGTGATGCCGAAGCATATTGGGAATATCCAAAAATGCTTGCCACTATGACAAAAATGATTATGGCTTTTTTTCTAGTTTTCACGAGGTTTACTTCCCAATCTACTTTTTAATACAAAGGGAAAAAAAAACGACCACGATGTGTAAAAGTTTTAATCTTTTCTTAAAGCTACTTAGAGCTAGCAGAATAAATCAAAAGTGACAAATTCTAAGGTTAGTTGGCAAGAATAAAGGTAAAAACTGGAGAAAACGAGATTGAGATTGACTCAAGAGACTTTTATGTAGACAACTATTCTATAGGTGAAGTAATTGAGAACATATCAAAACACATGCCACAAATCAAATCTAGAATAATCTATGATGATGAACCAGAAGAATCATTATTAGGAAAAAAATACCATGAAAACCTAAGCTATATCAGAACACTAGATGATGCTGAGGTTCATGAACCAGAGTTTAGCGAGCCAGTTACTCTTCATGAAGGCGAAATTAAAAACAAATTGCAGATGCTAGCTAAAACATCATTCTTTAATGAACCAAGAAACGTTTCAGAAACTGTAAGTCAGCTACGTGAGTATGGATGGATTGCTAGCCCCTTGGATGTATCAAAGGCACTTACAAAAATGGCATTTAACAAACAGATTCTAAAAAACTCACGAGAAAATCTTTTTTATTATTTTATAAAAGAGGCTCTCATAACTAACTAGTTTTGTAATCACAGATATTACAAGACTCAAAAACATTTCCTTCTAGATGATCAAAATGTGTTTTACATTTTTTACATGTGTGATGCATATCAAAACATCCATCATCTTCAGTTATACTCACTTGATTTGATTCAAGATCTGTACTTTCGCAGTTAATACAGTGACAACCACAGCTCATCAATGAATAACTAAATGTTGTGTTAATCTATGTATAGATGTAATCAGTGCTAAATACTGTTGAAGAAAGAACGAGAAATTCCATTAGAAATTGATGATCATTTTAGACTCTTTGGAAAAGAACCATGGGAAATAGACTATGGTGAAAAATGTC
>JAUYOQ010000198.1 GCA_030697975.1 Nitrosopumilaceae archaeon
CAGAAGGAACACTAGACGTCAACTTAGTTACCTGTTGTTGGCATGGCGCCCTGATTGATTGCAAAAGCGCCAGGCTTGACAAGTTTCCTGCAAAAATTAACAATTTAAAATCATATAATGTATCAGTTGAATCAGACAATATCTTTGTAGAGGTATAGTCAAAACAAGAGTGGGTGATATGATGTCAAGTAAAAAATCTCAAAATGAAGGCTCGTTTAATACCGCAGTTGAAACGTTAAATCACATTGCCTCAAATCCATCAACTCCAAAAAATATCAGAAAAAGCATTTCAGATCTAGTAAACGAGTTAAAAAACGAACAATTTCCAATATCTGTTAGGGCGTCAAATGCAATCAGCCAGCTAGATGATATTACGCAGGATCCTAACATGCCATCCTATGTAAGAGTCACTTTATGGCAGGCAGTCTCTACACTTGAGAGTATAAGAGAATAAATTTCCAAAATCATTAATTTCTGATATTGAAAATCGAAGAATATCTCCAGTCTCTGCCACAGAAAATAATTTCAGGAGATGACGTGCAACTCCCAACGCACGCATTTTTAGATATTTTCAAGTTTGTAAAATTAAGTGAAAATGACATATTTTACCATCTTGGGTGTGGAAATGGTTCTGGAATCTTTATTGCAAAAGAAGAATTTAACGTAAAAAAAGCAGTAGGCATTGATTTAGATAAAGAAAAAATCACAGTAGCAAAAAAAATACTGGCAGAAAAAAAATTGCAAAACTGTCATTTTGTAAATGAAGATGTTCTTGATTCTAAATTTGACGACGCAACTGTAGTTTTGTTTTGGTTTACAGATGAAAAAATTATTGAAAAAATGATTGAAAAGTTCAAGCAATTAAAAAAAGGCTGTAAAATAATTACAATTTGGGGTCCGCTTCTAGGACTTCTTCCAGACAAGGTTAATTTCCCATATATCATAAATGAGGTACCGTTTAGGGAGGCAAGGGATCTAAGAGAGCAGCTCCTTGCGGTGTTTGATAAAAGATGCATAGATTTTGTAACTGCCTGGGAATATGCAGAACGCTACACAAAAGCAATTAGCCTGCCCCAGTCAGAAAATGATAGGTTCCTAACCATAATACAGTCACTTGTGATTTGGATAAATGCAAAAAATCTTGGAGTTGCCTGTGGTGGGAAGATGCCGCCTGCAATAAAAAACTACATTGGAATACTGCGCAATTTTTTCAATATTGAAGTTGAGCATCTTTTAAAATAAGTCATATTTTTATTGTGAATTAGCCTCAGTTATTGTGTGCAGGAACGAATCAACATCAACGTATCTGCAATAGACTATGACAAGACAAGTAAGGAGATAAAATCAACTTTATCTTTGCTTGAGGAAATGGTTCATGGTGAAGACGGCTTTATTATTACAGATTCAGAGTTTGTCTTTGGCTGGCACTTTTATGTTGTATGTGTAAACAAGAACCTAGTGCAAAAGCTAGCCGAACAGATTGGGCCTGACTTTGAGAAACTAAAGGGAAGGGGATTGGAAAAAAAGTTCCTTACTTGGCTGACCAAAAAAGTTGAGAAAAAAAACCTAAAGGTAAAGCTTGCCATAAAGGAGGAGATGGAGTCAAGCAAGTATGGTATTTTTTAAAAAAAACTTAGAGCTGTTTTACTCTAAAAATGTACTTTAGTGGTTGCCTAAAATAGTGATACAGTACGTATCCAACAACTGTAATTGACGCGCTTGTAACAAAATATACTACAGAATCAAACAACTGCAAGTTCTCCTTTGCTAAATGGGAACTTGATACAATTACGAACCTGTTTTTCCATTTGACTGGAAGTCCAGTAGATGGTTTAAAAATGTATGTATGTCTGTGATTAAAAATAAAGAAAAGTGTCAGAAAAAAGTACTGAAAATTCATCTAAATTTGGAAGGCCCTCGAGGGGAATCGAACCCCTGCCCGGGGATCCACAGTCCCCTATACTAACCACTATACTACGAAGGCCAGCAAAAGCAAATTGAATCGCTTCTAGTATTAATCTTAGCTAATTTTCAAATCTGGATACGAAATTAACCTTTTATTATTGCCCAATCTAAATTAGAATTATGAAAGGCAAAGGCTGGTTTATAGCAATGGCAATTGCTGTAGCAATAGTTTGGGTTGGCGTAAATTATCTATTGCCTTGGAAATAAAACCATAACATCATACTAGAAAATAACTAAATTGTTAGAAGAATTATTGGTCACCTTTAAATTCATATAAAAAATCAAAAAGCTTGAAATGAAAACAGACTTTCTTACAAGCAAGCTGCGACCTCTAAGAAAGACAGGTCTTGATATCCAAGTTCCCAGACATCATGAAATTATTGAAGGTGACAAGTTTTCATGGATTGATCTGCAAAATCCTGATCGTAAAGATGTAGAAGAGCTTGCGCAAAAGTATCATTTCAATTCGTTAAACATTGAAGATTGTATGACAAAATTTGAGCTGCCAAAATTAGACACATATGAGGACCACATATTTCTCATGCTTCATTTTCCCCCACTAGATACTGCCAAGAAAGGCATGTCGAAGTTTAGACAACTGTCAGTTTTTATGGGAAATGACTATCTTGTAACAATACACCAAGGCGACCTCAAGCCTCTTGTTGATATGATTAATGTATGCAGAGAAAATACAGATCCACAGCGTAGACAACGTCTTATGGGAAGATCTGCTAGTTTTTTGCTCCATGAAATAATCGATATCCTAGTAGATGACATACTTCACACTGTTAGAAAAATACTTGGAAATCTTGACGATATTGAGGACATTGTTTTTGATGATACGAGATCTGCTGCACGACAAATCTCTTTTCTAAGAAGAGAGATAACGACATTAAGGCGAATCGTACATTCGCTAAAGCGAATAGTTTTAGAGACTGGCAAAAACGTACAACGATTTTCAAGGACAGAAGAAGACCTGACATTATATTTTGATGATGTAATAGACCATGTTGACAAGGTTATAGAGACACTCGATGAGTCAAAGGAAACCATGGAAATTTACAAAGATACAGACTTTATGCTGAGTACAGAAAAGGCAAACAAGATTTTGGCAGTTCTTACTATTATTTTCACTCTTTCAATACCAGCGTCAATTGTAAGTGCATTTTATGGGATGAATGTCACTCTTCCCGGCGGAATACAGACTGGAAATTGGACTCAATTTGGCGAATATACAACGCTAATAATCATATTTCTAGTATCAGTGATTCCTACATTGATAATGATTTTATATTTCCGTAAGCTAGGATGGCTTCGTAACTAGCTGTAAAAACTAGCAAGTATAACATATTAATTCAAATTCACTCAAAATATCTGGATATGAGCTGTTCAGGTGAGACTGTAGAGGTAAATGAGCTAATACAGATCAGGCCAAAAATTGTTCAGCAATTAAAAAAGGCAAAGTATGGAGTTGCAGACCATTCTACAGTAGAGTTGTGCCATTGGACAAAAAAATCTTTTAAAAATGAAGGGGATTGCTACAAGCACAAGTTTTATGGAATTTCAACACATCGTTGCATGGAGTT
>JAUYOQ010000221.1 GCA_030697975.1 Nitrosopumilaceae archaeon
TGGTAACCAAATCGATAACAAAGATACAACGTATTTTGATAGAGAAGATTCTCTTGTGGTTACAACTCCGCCATTAGAAGAAGGTGTGTATACTGTTACAAGCAAGGTATTGTCAAAAGTTGATGGTCACCTAGTGGATTATGCATTTGTTTTTGGGGTAGGCGATGTAAGAATAGATGCTGAATTAATTGAACAGCAAGGAAGCTCAGAGACATTGTTTTTCCCAGAAGCAGGAGCTAGGTATCCAGGTCTTGTAGGGCAGACAATTGTACTTGGTGCTATAATTTCTTCTTTGTTAATTTGGAATGTACAAAAAAGAAAGCTAGCAAAGGAAAAATTTGAACAAATCGAGAAAACTTTTCACCATAATTTTATGAAACTAATTGGATTTAGTTTGATTATCGTATTTGCATCTAACATTTTGATGCTTTTTGTTCAGACTTTACGATTGCAAGTATCTGCGATAGATGCACTTCAAACCTCATCTGGCAACACATGGGTGATTAGAATGGGTTTAACGATTGTTTTACTTGCTTTATGGTTTGCAATAGAACGTAAACCAAGGCTTACAATAAAAGGCCAAATTCCAATTTTGGTGTTTTCTCTGGCACTGATTGCAACCACTACAATGATTGGCCATGGGGTTGCAAGTGAGCACCAACCTGCAATGATACTAGATTATGTACATAACCTAGTTGCATCAATTTGGATAGGCGGAATCATATTTTTTGGGTTTGCCTTACTGCCTACGCTTTCAAGGTTAGATGGGGATAAAAAAGAAAAATTTTCACTGTCTTTGATTCCACGATTTTCTATTATGTTTGTAATTTCTGTTGGAATCATAATAATAGTAGGACCACTTCTTTTATGGTTCCTTGAAAGTGATGTAAAATTACTTTCAGAGTCAACTTATGGCATGCTGATAATTACAAAAATTACTATTGCTGCGTTTATGATATCAATTGGAGGCTATAACCAGTTTAAAATTCAAAGAAGCGCTGAAAAAAATCTAAAATCAGATTCACTGCTTGTGCATAAAAGACTAGGCAGATCCTTGAAAATTGAATCGGTACTAGGTATAGCACTACTTGGTGTTGTCGCACTTTTAGTAAATGGTTCGCTTCCAGCTGGCGAAATTAATCAAGTGCAAGCTCAAGAAGTGACATAT